>JBEKSH010000149.1:0-6679 GCA_049517235.1 Roseiarcus sp.
GACTACAAGGACGTGCCGATCATTGAGGTTCTCGTCAAGCCGGGCGACGTCGTCAAAGCCGATCAATCGCTGGTGACGCTCGAGTCGGACAAGGCGACCATGGATGTGCCCGCGCCCGGCGCCGGGACCGTGCGTGAAGTCGTCGCCAAGGTCGGCGACAAGGTGGCGATGGGCTCGTTGATCCTGCGCCTGGAGGAGGCCGTCGGCGCCGCGACGTCGCCCGCTCCCTCGGCCCCGTCGGCGCCCGCACCCGCCGCGCCGACGGCGCCGGCGACCCCGCCGCCGGCGGCGGCGCCCGTCGCCGCCGCGCCCACGCCGCCCGCGCCGGCGAAGGTCGCCGGCCCTGCACTTGCTGATTTTTCGGGGGTGTTCGCCGGGCCGGCCGTTCGCCGTCTGGCGCGCGAGCTCGGTCTCGATCTGACCCATGTGCGCGGCACCGGCGAAAAGGGCCGCATCACGCGCGAGGACGTCAAGGCGGCGCTGGCGGGCGGCGCCTCGGGCGGCGCGGCTCTGCCCGAAATCCCGGCGGTCGATTTTTCCAAGTTCGGGCCGGTCGAGACCAAGCCGCTGTCGCGCATCAAGCGCATCTCGGGACCGCGGCTGCATGCGTCCTGGCTGAACGCTCCTCATGTCACCCACAACGACGAAGCCGACGTCACCGACCTCGACGCCTTCCGCAAGAGCCTCGACGACGAAGCCAAGGCGGACAAGAAAGCGCCGTATCGCGTCTCTCTGCTGCCCTTGCTGATGAAAGCCTCGGTCAGCGCCTTAAAGGCGTTTCCGACGTTCAACACGTCGCTGACGCCGGCCAAGGACGCACTGGTCTTCAAAAATTACTGGCATATCGGCGTGGCCATCGACACGCCCGAAGGCCTGGTCGTCGCGGTGGTGCGGGACGTCGACCGCAAGGGCGTCGTCGAACTCGCGCGCGAGCTCGGCGCGCTGTCGGCCAAGGCGCGCGAGGGCAAGCTTTCGCCAACCGAGATGCAGGGGGCGAGCTTCACCATCTCGTCGCTCGGCGGCATCGGCGGCACGGCGTTCACGCCGATCGTCAATGCGCCGGAAGTTGCGATCCTCGGCGTCGTCCGCTCGAAAATGGCGCCGGTGTGGGATGGCAAGGCGTTCGTCGCGCGCCTGATGTTGCCGCTGTGCCTGTCGTACGATCACCGCGTGATCGACGGCGCGGCGGCGGCGCGGTTCATGCGCCATCTCGTCGGGATCATCGAGGACATGCGCCGCGTCCTGCTGTGACGGGACGCCCTGCGAACGGGACGAATGGGAGACGGGTTCGATGGCGCTTGAAATCAGGCTTCCCGATATCGGCGACTTCAAGGACGTGCCGATCGTCGACATTCATATCAAGCCCGGCCAGAGCGTGGCCAAGGAAGAGGTGATCCTCACGCTGGAGAGCGACAAGGCGACGCTCGACGTGCCGGCGCCCGAGGCGGGCGTGATCGGCGAAGTCAGGGTCAAGGTCGGCGACAAGGTGAGCGAAGGCGCGGTGCTGGCGACCATGGAAGGCGACGCCGCCGCCGCTCCCTCGCCGGCGCCCGCAGCGTCCGCCGCGCCCGCCCCCGCCGTCCAGGCGGCGGCCAAGGCCGACATCGAATGCGACGTCGTCGTGCTTGGCGCGGGTCCCGGCGGCTACACCGCCGCTTTCCGCGCGGCTGATCTCGGCCAAAAGGTCGTGCTCGTCGACCGCAATGCGACGCTGGGCGGCGTATGCCTCAATATCGGCTGCATCCCCTCCAAGGCGCTGCTCCACGCGGCCAAGGTGATCGACGAGGCGGCGGCGTTCGGCGATCATGGCCTGACGTTCGCCGCGCCGAGCATCGACCTCGACAAGCTGCGCAGCTGGAAGGAGGGCGTGGTCAAGCGGCTGACCGGCGGCCTCACCACGCTGGCGCGCCAACGCAAGGTGACGGTGGTCATCGGCGAGGCGAAATTCGCCTCGGCCAATATCATCGCGGTCGCGACGGCCGAAGGGGCGCGCACGATCGCGTTCAAATTCGCGATCATCGCCGCCGGCTCCGAGCCGGTTGCGCCGGGATTCATCCCCAAAGACCCGCGCATCATGGATTCGACCGGCGCGCTCGAAATCGCCGATGTCCCCAAGCGCCTGCTGGTGCTGGGCGGCGGCGTCATCGGGCTTGAAATGGCCACCGTCTATCACGCGCTCGGCTCGAAGATCAGCGTCGTCGAACTGATGGACCAGCTGATCCCCGGCGCTGATCGGGACATCGTCGCGCCGCTGGCCAAATGGATCGGCAAGCGTTACGAGAAGATCCTGCTCAAGACCAAGGTCACCGCGGTCGAGGCCAGGCCCGAAGGGCTGGATGTGGCGTTCGAGGGCGAGGGCGGGCCGACGCGCGACGTGTTCGACGCGATGCTGGTGTCGGTCGGCCGCCGGCCCAACGGCGCGGCGATCGGCGCGCAGGCGGCGGGGGTGCGCGTCGACGAGCGCGGCTTCATCCCGGTCGACAGGCAGATGCGCACCAACGTCGCGCATATTTTCGCGATCGGCGACGTCGTCGGCCAGCCGATGCTCGCCCACAAGGCGACGCATGAGGGCAAGGTCGCGGCGGAAGTCGCCAGCGGCCACAAATCCTCGTTCGACGCCAAAGCGATCCCCTCGGTCGCCTATACCGACCCGGAAATCGCCTGGGTCGGCGTGACAGAGACGGAAGCCAAGGCCAAGCGCCTCAAGTTCGGCAAGGCGGTGTTCCCGTGGGCGGCGAGCGGACGCTCACTGTCGCTCGGGCGCGACGAAGGCCTGACCAAGACGCTGTGGGACGAAGCGAGCGGCCGGCTGATCGGCTGCGGCATCGTCGGCCCCAACGCCGGCGACTTGATCGCCGAAGCGGCGCTGGCGATCGAAATGGGCGCAGAGGCCGAAGACGTCGGCCTGACCATCCACCCTCACCCCACTTTGTCCGAAACCTTCGCGTTTTCCGCCGAGGCCTATGCGGGGACGCTGACCGACCTCTACATGCCGAAGAAGAAGTAGGGGCGCCCCTCCAAATTGTTTCCTTGGAATGCACGGTTTCGACGCGTTAGCGTCAAATGAACAGTTGCGCCCTGTCTATTGCGCCTCCTCCGCCACGACGATCTCGCTGCGCTTAACCCCGAGCGCGGCGGCGAGCAGCTTCAGGCGCTCGCCGACGACTTCGCTGTCGGGGGCTCTTGCGGCGGCGGCGACTTCGAGGCGCACGCAATCGGCCTCGACGTCGAGGCGCGCGCCGGCCAGCATCGCCGGCACGACGCCGGAGAAGCGATAGGCGAGCAGGATCGCCCGGCCGAGGATTTGCGCGCGACGGCGCAGGAGCGGCGACAACAGGCCGATCGCCGGGCTGAGACACGGCGCGTCGGGCCGGCCGACGTAGCGCGCATGAATCGCCGCGGCGATGAACGCGCGCTCGGCGTGATCGACGCCGATGAACGGAAATTGCAGCAGCCGGCGAAAGCTCTCCTCGGCGCGCACGTCCGGGTGGTCGCGCCAGGCGATGTCGGAGAGCGCGCAGACCGCGACGCGCAGCCGCGTTTGCGCCGGCGCCTCGCCGGGAAACAGCGCGGCGGTCCAGGGGACGAGCGCCGGCGCGAAATCGGGCACGCGCGCCAGCGGCAGGCCGACGAGTTGGGCGCCCTCGACGAGCGGGTCGAGATAGCGTTCGGCGTCGTCGAGTTGCGAATAGAGCAGGCCCTCGCGCAGGCCCAGCGCGGAGAACACCACGCGCTCGGGCGAAAGGCGCTTGAGCACGCGGTCGAGCATGAACGCCGCCGCCGGCAGGGTGCGGGCGCGCCGCTCCGGCACGCCGGGGGTCGCCGCCAGCTTCTCGGCGGGCAGGCGCAGCAGCGATTTCGCGAAGCCGCGCGCCTCCTGGGCGCCGAGCGCATAGGCGTGGACGACGCGCACGGGCGCCCCGACCGCCTCCATATGCGCCTTGGCGAAAGCGCGCCAGCCGCCGCCGACCGCGTAAAACGTCGGCTTGGCGAGCGAAAGCGGCAGATTGTCGCGCAGCGCCGCGTCGACGCGGCGCTTGGCTTCGCCCACGCCCTCGGCGAGCAAATCCTCGACCGGCAGGGCGCCGAGCGGCAGGCTGACCCAGCGCTCGCCGACGCGGTCGTCGAGCGCCTCGGCGAGCTCCAGGCTGCCGCCGCCCATGTCGCCGACCAGCCCGACGGGCCGGAAAAAGCCGGAAATCGCGCCGAGCGCGGCGAAGCGCGCCTCCTCGGCGCCGCTGAGGATGCGCACCGCAAGCCCGGATTCGGCGGTGATTGCGGCGGCGAGTTCGGGGCCATTGCTCGCGCGCCTGATCGCCTCGGTCGCCGTCGCGTCGATCCTGGCGACGCCCATCGCCTCGGCGATCGCGCGAAAGCGGCGCGCCGCCTGGACCGTGCGGCGAAAGCCGTCGGGCAGAATCGCCCCGGTCCGCGCGAGCCCCTCGCCGAGGCGGCACAAAGATTTCTCGTTGAAGCGCGGCAGGGGTGCGCGCCCGAGCTGGTCATAGACGACGAGGCGCACCGAATTGGAGCCGATGTCGACGATCGCGTAGGGCGCGCGGCCGGCGCGCCCGGCGCGTTCGGGATTGATGTCGAGCGGACGATCCACAGGCTCGTCCTCATCGCTCCGGTCCCTGGCCATCGAGCTCCCCTGATTTGTCGCGCCGCTTTGGGCGCCCGGCGCGCGCTGGCGCGAGGCGGCGAACCGCCGGGTCAGGAGGTCGCAGGCGCTAATTGCCGGAAACTATAGCAAGGCTCGCCGGCCGCGGACAAACGCCCGAGCGCCGATCCGTCGCGCCTCACGCCGCGCTCGACCGTCCGTCGGCGATCGCGTCGGCCAGCGCCGAGGCGTAGACGATGGCGTTGCGGCCGTTGGCCTTGGCGCGGTAGAGCGCCCGGTCGGCGTCGGCCACCAGCGTCGCGAGGCTGGCGTCGAAGGCGCTCGGCGCGACCGAGGCGACGCCGGCGCTGATCGTCACCACGCCGGCGGGGCTCTCGTCGTGTTCGATCGCCAGAGCGAGAACGGCTCGCCGGATGCGATCGGCGATGATCGCGCCGGCGCTTTCGTCGGCGCCGGGCAGCAGCACCGCGAACTCCTCGCCGCCGTAGCGCGCGGCGACGTCGCCCGGCCGGCGCAGCGTGCTCTCGATCGCCCGGCTGACCCGCCTCAACGCTTCGTCGCCGGCCGGATGGCCGTAGCGATCGTTGAAAGGCTTGAATCGGTCGACGTCGATCATGATCATGGCGAGGCGCGTCCTGTCGCGCGCGGCCCGGCGATGCTCCCTGGCGAGGGCGTCGTCGAAGGTTCGCCGGTTGGCCAGGCCCGTCAAGCCGTCTTGCCCGGCCAGCGCCTCCAGGCGCCGGTTGACTTCCTCGAGCTGGTCCTCGGCGGCCTTACGCTGGGAAATGTCCCTCAGCGCGCCGATCAACGTGCCTGACGGCGCGCCACCTTCCGGATCGTTGAGCGTTCGCAATTGCGCCTCGACCCAAATCCACCGCCCGTCGCGATGGCGGATGCGATAGACGATGGTGGCGCGCTGGGTGACGCCGCGAAGCACGAATTGGCAGATCGCCCCGAGGCGCTCGGCGTCGTCGGGGTGGACTATGGCCAACGGCTGCGCGCCGACCAGCTCCTCCGGCTCATAGCCGAGAATCTCGCGACAGGCGGGGGAGACGTAGCGGCGCACAAGGTCGCGGTCGAGCTGAAACACCATGTCGGTGCTGTATTCGGCGAGCAGGCGATAGCGCGTCTCGCTCTCCTTGATGCGCCGCTCGGCCGCGAGGCGCTGATCGATGTCGCGAACAACGACAACGCGCTGGAGCGGTTGTCCCGCCTGCGCCGCGACCGCCCGCGCGACGCTTTCGACCCAAACGTAACCGCCTTCCTTGCGGCGCATGCGATAGGTGGCGACCGGCGAATCGCCCTCGCGCCACTTGCGCCGGTCTTGCAGGGTGGCGGCGTCGTCGGGATGGATCGCGTCCTTCGAGGATATTTGAAGCATTTCCTCCGGCTCGAAGCCGAGCAGCGCGCGGCAGGCGGGCGACGCGTAGAGGCGCCGTCCGTCTTCGCGGACAAGCAGAATCATGTCGGTCGAATTTTCGGCGAGCAGGCGGAGCTGGCGCTCGCTCGCCGCCAGATTCGCCTGCGCGAGCGCGATGCTTTTCGCCATATCGCCGAGCGTATCGGCCAAAGCGCGAAACTCCGGCGCCTGCCACGCCGCCATGTCGGCGCGCGCGGCGAGGTCGCCGGCGCCAAGCTTTTTCGCCGCTTCGACCAGCGACCGGATCGCCCCGAGCTGCATGCGGTCCCCGACGAACCACGCCGCGCCGGCCGCTAGAAGCGCGGTGAGCATGGCGACCGAGAAGCCAAGAACGAGGCGCCGGTCGGCGGCGCCCATCACCTGCGCGCGCGACAGGCCGACCGCCACTATCAGCCCGGCGCCGTCGCCGACGTCCAGCGGGGCGAATCCGAATATTCTCGGCGTCCCATCGACATCCGCGGTTTCGACCGAACCTCCCGTCGGCCGCCCGAGCATCGCCTGGATCAGCGGCGATCCGTCGAGCGCCTTTCCCGCCAGATGTTGTTGATCGGGCGAACGAAACAGGATGGTCGCGGCGCGGGAGTCGATCAGTGACAAGGTCGCGTCCGTCCGAACGGCAAAGTCCCTCGCTTGCTCCG
>JBEKSH010000150.1:0-6654 GCA_049517235.1 Roseiarcus sp.
TCGAAGGCCTGCCGGTCAGCGTCAAGGATGCGGTCAACGTCGCCGGTTTTGCCGCCAGCGTCGGCGCGCCGGCGCTGAAGGACCGCCGGCCCGAGGCCGACGCGCCCGCCGTGGCGAGGGTGCGCGCCGCCGGCGCCGTCATTCTGGGCAAATCGAACACGCCGGTGTTCGCCAGCGATTTCCAGACCTACAACCCGGTTCATGGCGTGACGAACCATCCGCGCGATCCAGCCTTTTCGCCGGGCGGCTCGTCGGGCGGCGCGGCGGCGGCGATCGCCAGCGGCATGTCGGCGCTGGAGCTCGCCTCCGATCTTGGCGGCTCGATCCGCTGGCCCGCCCACGCCTGCGGAATTTTTGGTCATAAGTCGACCTGGGGCCTCGTCTCGACCCATGGCTCCGTGCCGCCCCCGCCCCACAAGATTCTCCTGCGCGACGCCGATTGTCTTGTCGCGGGCCCGCTGGCGCGGTCGGCGGACGATCTTGCGCTGATGCTGGGGGTCATCGCCGGTCCGCGTCTTGGACCGCGCCGAACGGCGTTGAAGCCGGCGCGGCGCAGCAGCGCCAAGGGCATGCGCGTCGCGCTATGGGCGAGCGATTCCTTCGCGCCCGCCGATTCCAGCGTGCGCCAAGCGGTGGACGAGGCGGCGCGGCGGCTGGCGGCGATGGGCGCTGATATTGACGAGGCCGCGCGGCCGGGCTTCAGCTTTGCCGAAGCGTTCGAACTGTTCGCGCTGTATAACCATGGAATCGTCGCCTACGGCCTGCCGGAGAAGCTGCGCGATCGGCTCGCGGCGACCGCTTCCAGCTACGCCAAGGGCGATCTGTCGCACCGCGCGCTGCAGGCGCGCGGCGCGCGGCTTACTCCAGGCGATTATCGCGATATGGAGCTGCGACGGCTCGGCCTGCGGCGGCGCTGGGCGCGGTTCTTCGAGCGCTTCGACATCCTGCTCTGCCCGCCCGCGCCCGTCGGGGCGATCGCGCACGATCATCGGCCCGACATTCATCAACGCGTCCTTCAGGTCGACGGGATCGCGCGGCCCTATCTCGACTTCCTGCACTGGTCGGCGCTGGCCAGCGGCGCCGGGCTGCCTGCGACCGTCGCGCCTGTCGGCCTTGGCGCCGATGGGCTGCCGCGCGGCGTCCAGATCATCGCCGCGACGGGCGAGGACATGACCGCGATCGCCGCCGCCGCGATGATCGCGCCGGGCGGCGCAGCGGCCTTAAGCGCCTCTTAACGCCATTCGTACAATCTGAAACGGCCTCGCCGCTTGCGAAGGCGAGTGTCGTGTCATGAGTCTTGAGGGCGTACCCATGCGTCAGGAACAAGTCGGCAATCCCCATGTCATCGAGCAGAGAGCCGGCGAGAGCAAGCTGCTGTCCCGCCTCTATCGCGAGGTCGGTCTGGCCGCCGTCGCCGCCGAGCTCGAATTGCAGGCCGCGGCGCTCGATCCGGACGTCGCCGAGGCCATTGAAAGGGGCGCCTTATTATTGGCGCCGCGGCGCAGCATACTTGCGATGTAACGACCCGCGCCGTATAGACACTAGGCCAAGGGGCGCGCTCGACAGCCAGGCTTTGCGTATGTACATGGTTAATCGACGCCGTTTCTTGACTGGAGCGGGCGCTCTTGTCGCCGGCACCGCGGCATTCGGCGGCTATGCGACCGCCTTCGAAGCGGGGACGCGGCTCGACCTGACCGCCTACACGGTATCGCCAGCCCGCTGGCCTGCCGACCTCACGCTGAAAATCGCGGTCATCGCCGATATCCACGCCTGCGAGCCGTGGATGCCGGCCGAGCGGATCGGCTCGATCGTCGATCTGGCCAATGCGCAGAAGCCGGACCTCACCGTGCTGCTTGGCGATTTTGCCGGCGCGCAGCATTTTGTAATGCGCTATGTCCCGCCCGGCGCCTGGGCCGAGCAACTCGCCCGGCTGGAGGCGCCGCTCGGTGTTTACGCAATCCTCGGCAATCACGATTGGTGGTCGGCGGCGATTCCGACCGATCCGCCGGACAATGGGCAGAGCGTGCGCAACGCGGTTCTCGGCGCGGGCATTCCGGTCCTCGAAAACAGAGCCGTCCCGCTCAGCCACAACGGCCGCCCATTCTGGCTTGTCGGTCTTGGCGATCAATTGGCGCATCAGTGGGGGCGGCGCCACACGCATGGGGATGATGATCTCGAGAGCGCGCTACGCCAGATCAATGACGAGGGGCCGGCGATCCTGCTCGCGCACGAGCCATTTGTTTTTCCGAGGGTGCCCGATCGCGTTGCGCTGACCTTATGCGGACACACCCATGGCGGTCAGGTCAATCTGCCGATCCTCGGCGCGCCTTTCGTGCCGACGATGCGCGGCGTAAAGCGGTATGTCTATGGGCTTTACACGGAAGGCAAGCGCCAGATGATCGTCTCTGGCGGTCTTGGCACATCGCACCTGCCCGTGCGCTTCCTGCGCCCGCCCGAGGTCGTCTGCGTCACCGTGCGCGGCGTCGAGAGCGCTTACAGCGCCTGAAGCACGATCCCGGAAAGCCGCGGGCGTTTCGGACGGGATCGTGCTTCGAGACAAAAAGTCGGCGGGTGCGATCAATTCAATGTGAAGCGACCGCGCGCAAGGCGCCGGCGCCGCCGAGAGCTCAGGCGCCCTCGACCGAAAAGTCGATCTCGATATTGCCGCGCGTCGCATGCGAATACGGGCAGATCTTTTCATGCGCCTCGTCGACGAACGCCTTCAGTTCGGCGGTCGGCAGCGCAGGATCGACGACGGTCATCTTGATCGCGAGGCCAAGACCGCCGGCCTCGCGCGGACCCACGGAAACGGCGCAAGTGACTTTGGCGTTCGCCGCGTTCTTCTTGTGGCTCTTGGCGACGAAGTCGACCGCGCCAGCGAAACAGGCGGCGTAGCCTGTCGCGAAAAGGTGCTCGGGGGTCGTCGTGCCGGGCTTGCCGGGGCCGCCCATCTCCTTTCGAACGGACAGGTCGACGCTGACGCTTCCGTCGGTCGTCTCGCTATGGCCGTTGCGCCCGCCGACGCAACTGGCGGTCGCCGTGACAAGCGGCTTGATCTTGGAAATCATGAGGGGCTCCTGGGGCTGAGGGAGGAGCCGGATATTAGGCGCGCCCGGCTCCGTGGCCAAGGGCGCGTTTCGCTTTTTCCCGTGGGGCGCGACGGCCCGCGGCGACGCCGGCTATTTGACGACGACGCGAGTCCCCAGGTGGATGCGCCTGTAGAGGTCGATCACGTCGATGTCGCGCATGCGGATGCAGCCTGAGGAAACGCTCTGGCCGATCTCGCTGGGCTCGTTCGTGCCGTGAATGCGATAGAGCGTGTCGTGATTGCCCTGATAAAGATAGAGAGCGCGCGCGCCGAGGGGATTGTCGTAAGCGCCGGCGAGCGGGCCGTGGGCGCGATAGGCTTGGAATTCCGGCCAACGCTCCATGATCGATTCGGTCGGCATCCATGTCGGCCACTCGGCCATCCGCCCGACGGCGGCCTCGCCCGTCCAGCCGTAAGCCTCGGCCCCGGTGGCCACCCGATACTGGATCGCCTGCTTGCCGGGCAGCACGAAATAGAGGTTCCTGGCGCCGGTGTCGACGACGATTGTGCCGGGCGCTTCGCCGGTCGGGTCGGGCACCTGATAGCGAGCGGTTGGAATTCGCGATTCGTCGGGCGGCGCCAGCGCCATCATCTCGGCGTCGCGCGCCGTCAGCTTCGGATCGGGCACAGCCGCGCCCATCAGCGTGCTCTGGCATCCGCCCAAAAGCGCGCCTGACAACAACGCGGCGACTAACATAAGAGATTTACCAGCCATCCCCAGCCTCGCTCAATTCTGTGTAATGTTTTGGTTACCATACGGCCGGAGGGTTAATCGACCCTTCCAGTCTTTGAACGCGTGGCCGAACCGCAGCGTTAATGGCACTGAATCGCGTCATTGAAAACTACGAAATCGACCTTTCGCTCCATCCCCCGCGAACAAGCGCGCGGCGTGTCGCCGCCGCCACGCCCTTCTTACGGGACGGTCCGGCGGCCGCGCCCCGACCGGACCGCACTCGCCGCGGCGATCGGCGCCGGCCAAAGCGTGAGCCTCAACGGTCGCGGCCAACCGCCAAGCCCCTCGCCTCGCCTCCGCCTGTCCCGCTCCGCTGCATGGGGAGAGGGGCCCGAACGTCGGAGCAAGAATTGAACCGCCCTGGGCGATTCCCTCGGGACGGACCATCACGGCGCTTGACGCGGGCCGCTGAGCCGGCCATGGCTCCGGGCCTCGTTTTTCACCTCGCCGTCAACGGACCAGGGCATGAGCACGGATAACGCCAGCACGGATCACGTCAACGCCGCGCATCTGCGGGCGTTCATCGAGCGGATCGAAAAGCTCGAAGAAGAAAAGAAAGCGATCGCCGAAGATATCAAAGAGGTTTACGGCGAGGCCAAGGGGACGGGGTTTGATGTAAAAATCATCCGCAAAATCGTCTCAATTCGCAAGCAAGACCGCGACAAGCGCCGCGAGGAGGAGGAAATCCTCGATCTCTATCTGTCGGCGCTGGGGATCGAGTAACTTGCCGGGGCGCTCCCGCAAGACTAGGTTGCGCCCCTTTTTAACATCTCCGAGGTGGATTTGATGCCCGCACAGCCCGTCGAAGCCCGGCTTTCACCTGACCCGTCAAGCCCCGCCGCCGCCCTGGTGGCCGAGGCTTTCGCGGCGTCGATCGCCGGACGCCAGACCTTCGACGAGCCTTACCGCCATTTTCTGCTCGAGAATTGCCTGCCTGGCGATGTGGCCGACGAATTGGCCAATCTGCCTTTCGCGGCGCCGACGCTTGACGGCGTGTCCGGCAAGCGGGAATTGCACAACGATCAGCGCAGCTATTTCGACGCCAGCGCGATGGCGCGCTTCCCGGTGATGCGCGCGGTCGCGCAGGCCCTGCAGTCGGTCAGGATCGCGCGCCTCATTCACGACGCTTTCGACGCGCCGATCGACGACACGTTTCTGCGGCTGGAATACGCGCAGGACATCGACGGCTTCTGGCTGGAGCCGCACACCGACCTCGGCGTCAAGAAATTCACTTGCCTGATCTACTTGTCCGAAGGCCCCGGCCACGAGAGCCTTGGGACGGACATCTATTCGAGCCGCGAGCGCCATTTCGGCGCGCCGCCGTTCAAGCGCGGCGGCGCGCTGGTTTTCGTGCCGGGCGACAACACCTGGCACGGGTTCGAGAAACGGCCGATCGAAGGCGTGCGCCGCTCGGTGATCCTGAACTATGTCACCCATGAATGGCGCGCGCGCGAGCAATTGTCCTACCCGAACGCGCCGGTTCGCCTCTGAGGCGCGTCGGACAGGATCAGGCGTCAGCCGTTGCGCGCCACGTCCGGCAGCAGCCCCAGCCGCCGGCACAGAAAGAACAGTCGTCGCCCCTGGGTCACGCTCAGCGCGATCATCAGGCCGAGGGTGACGCCGCCGACGATCGACCGCACGGCCATCGCCTCGGTCAACGGCATGATGACGCCCAGCCAATAGTAGAACGCTGCTTTGATGAAAAAGTAGACCGCCCAGAGCAGCGTGAAAAGCTGGAAGAACCGTCTGACGTCGGCGCCTTCGGGAAACGCCATGCTCCGTTGCTTTTCGGCGAGCTCCTGCAGCATCGGTTTCGCCCCGCGGGCGCCGATGATGAAGGCCGCGCCGGTCGCGACATTGGTGACGACCGATTCGTATTTCAGCATGAACGGCGTGACGGCGAACAGGTCGATCGCGCCGAACATCACGGTGAGGGTGCTGGAAAATATGTAGAGCCGAGTCGCCGGGATGCGCCGGCGACAGCGCCAGACGGCGTCCGCGATGATGAAGGCGACCGATCCGGCGATCGCCGCTTTCGTTCCCAACGCCAGCGCCAGCGCCCAGAACACGATCAAAGGGCCGAATTCCGAAAGGACGAACCTTAGGGGAGACGCAAGGCGCGACAGGATGTTCATGGTCTTCTCCGACCCCCGCAGCGCGTGCGCGGCGACGAGGCCGGGCGCGCCGATTAACTCTCGCGACGGGACCAGCGTCAATGTTCGCCGCAGCGCCGAGCCTCACCCCAGATCATCCACCCAGATCGGATTGGTCCAGGCCCGCCGGCCCGCGGCGTCGATGATCGTGGCGCGAACCCAGGTCGCTGGCGCGTCCCCGGCGCGATTGTCCTGACCGACATTCGTCAGATCGAACGTCGCGCCGGTGATCTGCCTTCCGACCATGGCGAGCGCGCGCGACGTGCCGGTGACCAGCGTGATCGCCTGCACGGGCGAGCAATCAATCGAGAATTCGGCGACGCTGAAAGACAGATCATGGATGCGCGGGCCCTGGCTGGAGTAGAAATTTCCGGCCTTCAGCGCTTCGAGCAGCGCCTCCGGCTCGAGGCTTTCCACCTTGACCTCGACGAAGCCGCCGAACGCGTCATAGTCGCCGTGGCGAAAATGCGCGTCGTCGGTCGCGATCGCCGTCAGGCGGCAGCCTTCGTTGAGCAACTGGTCCATCAGATAAGATCCGTCGCCGCGGTCGTTCTCAACGGCGCAGCCGTGATTGTAGATTTCGACGGCGTGAGCGCTGGCGAGCGCGCGCCCGTCCTCGATCGTCAATTGCGACCAGGCGGGATGCGCGATGGCGACGAAGGCGCCTTGCGCGCGCGCCC
>JBEKSH010000151.1:0-6644 GCA_049517235.1 Roseiarcus sp.
TGTTCAACGGCGTCGCCCTTCTGATCGCGGTGACTTTCGCGCGGTTCGTCGCGCGCGACCAGGCCGCATGACCCTGCGTTGATTGGAGGAGGGCCGACAGGAAGAAGGGTTCCAAAATCGATCGTTTTCACCGAAGGCAAAGAGGAGGGACTGGACTATGGAAACATTGCATCAACGTGTGTTGTCCTGGCGCCGCATTTCGGCCGCGCTGGCCGGCGCGACAATAGCCGGCGCCGCGCTATCGGCGCAACTTTCCGCCGCCAGGGCGGATGGGCTTGCGGAGGCGAAAGCCGAGGTTGAGAAAGCCATGGCCAAGCCGCAATTCGTCGCGCCGGGCGACGCCTTCGACATGGGCAAGTTGAAGGGCAAGCATATCTGGATCATCACCTCGACAATGGCTGTCCCATTCGTCGCCACCATCGCCCACGGCGTTGAGGCGGCGGGCAAAGCCGCCGGCGTCGAGACTTCGCTTTTCGACGGCAAGGGCGACGTCTCGGAATGGAACCGCGGCATGGCGCAGGCCGTCAGCCAACACGCGGACGGCATCGTCACTATCGGCGCGTCGCCCGAATTGATGAAGGGGCCGACCGGCGACGCGCTGAAAGCCAACATTCCGGTGGTCGACGCCGTGACGGCGGACAAGACGGCGCCGTTGGTGCCGGGCACTTTCTCTCACGTCAGCATCTCCTTCTATCATTCGGGTCAGCTGCAGGCCGACTACGCGATCGCCAAATCGGGCGGCAAGGCGCATGTGCTGATCCTCGGCGACAATGAATTCCCCGGCGAGGTCTCGCGCGTGGAGGGCATGCAGAAGGAGTTTTCGGCGAGGTGCCCGGATTGCGCCGTAACGGTCCAGGACACGCAGGTCGGCAATCTCGGCGTGAAGCTCGGCCAGATGGCGCAGACCCTGCTGCGCCGCAGCCCCGACATCAACATGGTGCTGCCCACCTATGACGCGCAGGCGATCTATGTCGTGCCGGCGATCAAGGCCGCCAACTTCAGCAATCCCGTCGAGGTGATCGGCTCCGACGCCGTTCCGAGCAACCTTGACTGGATCCGCCAGGACAACGTCCAGATCGCCGACGTTGGCGAACCCGAAGTTTGGCTGGGCTGGGCGGCGCTCGATGAAGTCGCGCGCGGAATGCTCGGCCTGCCCGCCGTCGACGAGCAAATCCCATTGCGCCTGTTCGTGAAGGACAATCTCAAAGACGTGTCGAACGACGAGAACGAATTGTTCGGCGGGGATTTCGCCGCGCAATACAGCAAACTGTGGGGCTTGAAATAGCCTGGGCTCACTTGGGGATTCAACCGACCCATGACGGACAACAGCGCCCCACTCCTCGAACTTCGCGGCTTGACCAAGAGCTTTGCGGGAGTGAGGGTGCTGTCCTCGGTTGATCTCGCCATTCGCGCGGGCGAGGTCCATGCGCTGATCGGCCAAAACGGCTCCGGCAAATCGACGTTGATCAAGATTCTCTCCGGCTATCACGCGCCGGACTCCGGCCAGGTCTTGATGCGGGGAAAGCCGGTTCCCCTGCCGATCAAGCCCGGAGAGTCGGCCCGGCTGGGATTGCGTTTTCTGCACCAGGATGTCGGCGTCGTTCGGACAATGACGGTGCTGGAGAATCTCCGCGTCGGGCGGTATCGGGCGTCTCGCTATGGCCGCCTGCGCTGGCGCGACGAGCGTCGCGAGACGAAAGCGATTCTCGCCGAAATGCATCTCGACATCGATCCGGACACGCTGGTTCGCGACGTTCCCGCTGCCGAGCGCGCCCTCATCGGCTTTGCGCGCGCGATCCAAGAACTGGATCACGAGCGCGGCGAAGTTCTCATCCTCGACGAACCGACGGCGTTTCTGCCCGGTCCTTCCGTCAAGAACATCTTCGCGGCGATCCGCGGAGCGGCGCGGCGCGGAGCGGCGGTCATATTCGTCAGCCACCGGCTGGACGAAATAATGGGCGTCGCCGACCGAACGTCCATTTTGCGCGATGGGCAACTGGTGGAGACCGTCGCCACGGCGGAGACGAACGAACGCAAGCTCGTGACCGCGATGCTCGGGCGCGAATTGGATGCTCTGTACCCCACCCGCACGGTCGCCAAAGGACGTTGCGTGCTCACCGCCAGAAATCTTTCCGGCCGCATGGCGAACGACGTGACCTTCGCGATCCACCAAGGCGAAATCGTCGGTTTGACCGGGCTTCTCGGCATGGGTCACGACGAAATTCCCTACCTGTTGTTTGGCGCGCAGACCGCGACCGGCGGCGCGGTCGCAGTCAGGGACCAGCCGCTTGGCGAACTGACGCCGCGCAAGGCGATCGAGGCGGGCATGGCCTTCTTGCCGGCAGACCGGCACCGCCAGAGCGGCATTCCGAAGGCGACGCTGCTCGAGAATGTCTCGATGACTAGCGGCGCGCGCTTCGTGCGGAACGGATGGCTGCGTCATCACGCCGAAAGGAGAGCGGTGACGAGCGTCCTCGACCGATTTGACGTCCGTCCGGCGGACCCCGATCGACTGCTGTCGACGCTGAGCGGCGGCAATCAACAGAAAGCGCTTCTAGGGAAGTGGCTGCAAATGAATCCGTCCGTGCTGTTGCTGCATGAACCGACGCAAGGCGTCGATATCGGATCGCGCAAGCAGATTCTACAAATTATCGCGCAAGTCGCCGCGGCCGGCGCGGCGGTTCTCGTCGCCTCGGCCGAATATGAGGAGCTTGCGCACCTGTGTCACAGGGTTCTGATCTTCCGTCACGGCCAGATCGTGCGTGAATTGCTCGGAGACGGTCTGACCGAGGCCAGAATCGCCGAGCAGTGCTACCTCGCCTAGAGGCCGAAATCCGCCGCCGATTGACGAGGGCGCGAGACGCCGAGACGCCCCGATCAGAGAGCGGGTTCTACACCGCGAGGCGATAGACCTGGCACGCCGTATCCTTGAACAGCGCGGCTTTCTCACCGGCCGAGCACCCGCCCGCCAGCCGCTTGAAGGCGTTCCAGAGGACGGCGTAACTGACCCCACGCTTGTCGACCGGGAAGTTGCTCTCGAACATGCAGCGGTCGGCTCCGAATATCTCGATGCAGGTTTCCACATATGGCCGCCAGGCCATCGCCAACTTGTCCGACGAGGCCGGCGCAGCGCGGTGCGCGGAATCGAGATCGAAACCGAAAAGATGCATGGCCAGACCGCCCAACTTCACCGCGACGTTGGGGCGCCGGGCGAGCTCCACCATGTTGCGCCGCCAGTCGGAGAAGACAGAATCCGTTTTGCCGGCATAGGTTCCGACCGCCAACGGCGCTCCGATATGATCAAGGATGACGGGCGTCTCGGGAAACTTGCCGGCGAGATCGGCGAGCTCGGGGATCTGCGGATGAAACAGCCAGGAGTCGAAGGAGAGCGCGTAACGGGACAGGCGCGCATAGCCTTCGCGAAACGCGGAGTCGAGCAACAGGCCCTTGGGGAAGTCTTTGGCCGAGCCCTTGATCGTCGGATCGGCGTCCCAGACGGAGCGGCCTCGAACGCCTTTGAACCGCTCGCCGGCGGCGCGCAGATGGGCCTCCAGGACGACGTCAACACGCGCGCCGAGGCGAAGCTCGGCGAAGCCAACAATTCCGGCGCAAATCCGAGTCGGCCCGTAGCCGCCGCTCGCGCTCATCGCCGCCACGCCGTTAACGAATTCGGTCTCGCCGACCGGCGCCAGGTCCGGATCACCATCCGCGCGGTACATCGAGTCGCATTGCACGAACACGGATGCGCGAATGTCGTGGCCGGTTCTGATGTCGGCCAAGAGTTCTTCCAACAGATAGCGCGAGCCGCGATCCCACAGATGATGATGGGGATCGACGATCGGCAGCTTGGGCTCGATGATCTCCTCGCGATGCCGTTGGAGCCATGTCTCGTCGATGCCGAACAGCGATTTTTCTCGTTCGGATGCCGCCCTCGGTTCAGCCAATTTCGCCTCCTTGTGGGCACGGATCACGCAAGCGCGACGAGCGGTCGATCAGGCCCGCAGCCCCTTGCGCCTCGCACCGCCCCGACCATTTGCGCATCGTGCGCGGGCAAACGCCTGCGGCTCGCGCGGCGGCCTCCGGCTTCCGCCCGCTCAGCATCGCCGCCAGCAACCGCTCTCGACCGATCGGCGTCAGTCGGGCATTCCGGCGAATGTTCATCCTGTCCTCCAAGAGTCGCTAAAACTTTAGCACCTTCGGCTTGCTCGGTCAGGACCGCATGGATAATCTGTTGAAACCTCACATCTAAGGCCATACCACACCGCCGCTGCGCCATTCACGATGATGCCCGTCATCGGTCGCGTTTCGGGCCGGAACGCCGGCGTCTCCAGCGGAAAATCGCGATCGGTCGCGATCTGAAAAGTTCGCGTGCTGGCCGTCGCAGTCGCCCCATGTCTCCATTGGAGACATTCTGATCCCGCTTCTAGGAATGCAAGATCGTTCTATCGAATAACCCAATCGACCGCTCCTCGCTTGAAGGCCGCCGGAAACACCCGGCGCCTCGCGTTCATCCATCGCGCCCTGCGACGCGCTGAAGCCTGGGCGGTGCGCCATCGGCGAGCCAACTCTAAGTCTCCCCGGCTTGGCCAGCCGATGCGGCCGAGCCTTGCGAACGCGGGTTCTGCGCCGAACAATTCGTATTGATCGGCGCATTCGAAAGTGTCAGGCTGATACCATTTACAGCCTTCCTCCGAGGCAGGTCGAACAAAGTAATCGCGGCGTTGTTCCTGTTGAGGAGAGATGGGGAGTTCCATGGTGGGTGTGCGCCGATTGGCGATGGTTTTCGTAGCCGCGGGGTGGATGGGCGGGGCGGCCGTCGCCGCTCCGACCGCCGCCATCTTTCCGTTCGAAATCTTCGATACCAGCGGCGAGGTCGCCACTCCAGATCGGGACTCGCGGCTCAAGATGGCGACGAGCGTCTTGTCCGATGCGCTCGAAAACGCAGGGCTCTACACGCCAGTCAATCTGGGTCCGCTCCATGCGGAGGTCGACGCGACGTCGCCGCGGTTCAGATGCGGAGACTGTTTCTTGCCGGTCGCGCGCAAGGCCGGCGCAGCCTTCGCCGTCGTGCCGGTGGTTCACAAGGTGTCGACGCTCATCTCATCCATGGACATCTGGATATTCGATGTCTCGACGGGCGCGGACGTCGCGCATGCCTCCGGTCAAATTCGCGGCGACACGGATGAGGCCTACAAGCACGGCGTGCTCTTTTTGGTCAAGAACCGGCTGATGGGCAATGTTCGCGCAGGCGGCGATCCTCGGCCGAACTAGCGCGCTCTGGGTCGAGCCGCGGCTTGCTGTCTGAAGAGACAACATTGAGGCAGGGCTGCCCGATGGAGAGGCCATCAGGCTTCTTATCGAACTCTGAAGCTGAGCGGCGCTGAGAACGTTCGCGGCGCGCCGGGCGGCGGAGGGGGGAAAGGGCTCGCGCGCCGAACGGTCGCCAAAGCCTCGGCGTCGAGGATCGGATCGCCGGCCGACTGGGTGATGGAGACCCCGGCGACTTGTCCAGATGCGTTGATCGAGAAGCTCACGACCGCGACGCCATGCGGGGCGCGCTCGCGCGCGGCCTCGGGGTAGCGCTTCACCGCCGAGATGCGGGCGATTAGGGCGCGCTGATACTCGGCCTGTTCGGCGCCGGACGCGGCTGGTCCTGCCGCACTTGTCGCGACAGGCGCAGGCTTCGTCGGTCTCGGCTCGCGAGGCTCCGCTGGCGGCGGCGCTCGCGCCGGAACGTTGCGCGGCTGAGTCCGAGCTCTTGCCGGTTGCGGCGTTGACTCAACCGGGCGCACGGGTGACGGCGCAGGAATGGGCGGGCGCTGCGGAATTGCGATTGGCGGCGGGACAAGCTCCGGCTGCTCTGCGGGGACAGGCGGAGGCGGAGGAGCGGCCAATGCAGGCGGGGACGGCTCCGGCTGCGCCGCGGTCTCGGGGATCGCTGGCGGCTCCGCGGGGCTAGGCGGGGGCTCGGCCGCTGGCGGCGGGGCCGGCGGCGACGCGGCTTCGACGACGGGAGGCGGCTCGACCGGAAGAGGCGGCGTCTGAGCCAACTCCGCAACATCGGGTTTCGGAGGCGGCGGCTCCTCCATCACGATTTCGACCGGGGTCGCTTCAGGCGGCGGCGTTACGGGCGGCGAGTGCGGCCAGATCAGCATGGCGATCAACGCCGCCGCATGAAAGCCAAGCGAGACGAGAACGGCTGAGGCCCAGAATCGGGCGATGCCAGCGGCGTTGCGGGTCGGCTGCTTGTGTCCGCTCCCCGGGCGAATCGTCCCGATGTCGAAGCTGCCCGCCAGGCTCGCGGCGATGTCGTTCACAGGATTCGGCTTGGCGCGCGTCCATAAGGCCTCGCGTCGTTCCTGTTCAACCTTGCGCTCGAATCCGCCCATTCGCATGACAAAAACATCAGCCGCATTTTTCTTTCACGCAACAACAGCCGCGGCCGTGCGCGGCGTGCGAGAGCGTGGACTCAGCTCTCAGAACGTCGCCTTCAATCCAGCGTAGAACGAGCGCGGCTGCGCCGGACTGAGCGAGCGCGGGTCCATGAAAGCCGCGCCGCCATTCGCGACATTCGGAATTTGGGCGGTGTCGAAGAACGTCCCGTACGTATAGTAACGGTTGTCTAGCACGTTCTCGACTCGTGC
>JBEKSH010000152.1:0-6606 GCA_049517235.1 Roseiarcus sp.
GCGATCGCCTGCAAACCGGCGACGCCGACGCCCATGATGAAGACCTTGGCGGCGGGAACCGTTCCGGCCGGCGTCATCATCATCGGCAGGGCGCGGCCGTATTCGCTCGCCGCGTCGATCACCGCGCGATAGCCCGCCAGATTGGCCTGGCTGGACAGCACGTCCATCACCTGCGCCCGGGTGATGCGCGGCAGCAATTCCATCGCGAAAGCGTCGACGCCGGCCTTGGCCATCGCCTCGATCGCCGGAACATGGCCGTAAGGGTCCATCATCGCGACGACGAGCGCGCCGCGCTTGATCTGGGTCAGCTCCATGCCGCTTGGACGGCGCACTTTCAGTAGGACGTCGGCCTCGGAGAGCACTTCGGCGGCCGACGCCATCCTCGCGCCCGCGCCTTCATAATCGGCGTCGCTCACGCCGGCGCCGAGGCCCGCGCCATGCTGAACGGCGAACTCCGCGCCCAGCGTGATGAATCGCTTGACGGTTTCGGGGCTCGCGGCGACGCGCGTCTCCAACGGATCGGTTTCGGCGACAACCCCAATCAGCATGGGTCAGTCCTCTGGCAGCGCGGGACAATTAATGAGAAGCGCTGGCCGCCGCGAAACGCCATTCGCTAAAGGACGATGGCGGCCAGTCCGAGCAACACGACGACCGGGGCGACGGCGCGCCAGTTCGCGCCCGTCAAGCCGCCGTACACCGCCGCGGCGATGGTGAGCACGAAGCCGATCAACGCGACGCCGCCGTGACCCTCGATGCCCCACAGGACCAGTTCCAGCACGATGCAAAGCAGCGTGGCGATCGCCGTTGCGGTCAACGCGACGAACGATGCGTAGGTGGACACATGCTCGGCCAGATCGATGTCGCCGTCGGCCGTCGCAACAGAATGATCGTCCACCATGCCATAGCCTCAAGACGCTCGGGGAAGGTTGGCCACGCATTTACCGCAAAGCGCGTTCGACCGCAACGACGCAAAGCGCCGCAAGCGGGCCGAACGGCGGCCGGCCGCATGGATCGCCGCGTCTGCTTGCTTTGGCGCCGTCGTTGTGGTTTTCGGCGGGGGCCGGCGATAGCCTGCGGCCGAAGTAGGCTCGCTAATCCTGCTTCGTTTCTTGAAGCTTGAGCGGGGGCGGGCCGGGTGAGCGCGAGGGCGACATGATATATGAGACGGACGGCGCCGCATTCAGCGCGCGACTGAAACAGGTCGGCGGCGAAGTGGAAGGCATGCTGGAGCGCCTGTTGGCCGAGGCGCCGCTGCCCGGCGAAATCGAACGGCCCGCGCGGCTTCTGGCCGCCATGCGCCATGGCGTTCTTGGCGGAGGCAAGAGATTGCGCCCGTTCCTGGTCATCGAGACCGCGCGGGCGCTGGGACGGGCCGGCGAAGGGCCGCTGCGCGTCGGCGCGGCGATCGAGCTGCTCCATTGCTACTCGCTTATTCACGACGACCTGCCGGCGATGGACGACGACGACCTGAGGCGCGGGCGCCCTACCGTGCACAAGGCCTTCGACGAGGCGACCGCGATCCTTGCCGGCGATGCGCTGCTGACCCTCGCTTTCGACGTGATGGGCGACCTGCCGACGCATCCCGACGGCGCGATCCGCGCGGAGCTTTGCGTCGGTCTGGCGCGCGCCGCGGGCCTGGGCGGCATGGCGGGCGGACAGATGCTGGATCTGGCCGCCGAATCGGCTGCCGCGCCGCTCGATGGCCCGGCGATCGAGCGGCTGCAGGCGATGAAGACGGGCGCCTTGCTGCGCTTCTCCATCGACGCGGGAGCGATCATCGCCAATGCGGCGCCCCACGCGCGCTCTTCGCTGTCGCGCTGCGGCGGCGCGCTTGGCGCGGCCTTCCAGATCGCCGACGACATTCTCGACGCGGAGGGCGATGAGGGCAAACTCGGCAAACGCGCCGGCAAGGACGCGGCGCGCAACAAGGCGACTTTCGTCGCCGCCTATGGAATCGAGCAGGCCAAGGCTGCGCGGGACCGTCTCGTCGCGCAGGCGCAAGCCGCCATCGATAAAGCTGGTCTTGGCGAGAGCGGCGATATATTGCGCGCCGCCGCGCTTTTCGTCGCCGCGCGCACGAGTTAGGTTCTTTCTCGCGAGGACTTCTCCCGGCCAGCCGCCTCGTTCAGATAGGCGCAGATCGCCCGCGACACTTCTTCCGGCCTCGTGAAATCGACGCGCGGATGGCGGAACGGCACCCACTGAAACCGCGCATACCACAATGTGCCGGAATGGGGCGGGCGGCTGTAGTCATAGGCGGCGAGGGGCCGGAAGCATTCCCGCGCCACCCCGACATAGTTCAGATTCCCGCGTTCCGAAGCATAGTGGCGCAAGAGCCCGGTCTTTCGCTCCCCCTCCTCGGGGGTAAGAACGATCGTCTGCTCGTGGCCGTCGGGGTGAGGGAATTGCTGCGAGCGCGCGCGGCCGCCGAAGAAGTTATATTCGGCGAATTCAAGCACGCTCAAACGGTCCGCGAACAGGGCGCCAAGCGCGTTCAGCGCATCGTGGTCGGGATTGCCGCCCTCATAGGCCGGGACCCAGATCTGGTCGGGCGCGCGGGCGCCGATCGCCATCTCTATTTCCGCGTGAACCCGCGGCAATTCGCGCCAAAGGCGCCGGCTCGGACGCGCCATCCAGCCGACCGGCGTGATCCCGAGCCGTTCGGCGGCGCCCTCGGCTTCGGTCCGGCGGCGGGCGATCGCCTCGGCGCGATGGGCGCGCCGCCATGGCCACATCGTCTCGCGCGCTAGGCAGCCATCGGTAAGGTAAAGAACGAGAATCTCGGCGCCCTGCGCTTTCGCCCGGCCGATCGCCGCGGCGCAGGCGACGACTTCGTCATCGGGATGGGGCGCGAGAATGAGGATGCGCCGACCGAACATTTCTCTCGCCATCATCACCTGCTGGAAAGCGCCGCCTTCCACCCGGGCAGCAAATCCTCGTTCAGCGCTTGGCGCCAGCTCGCCAGACGGCCGTCGCTGTAAGCGAGCGCCGCCCAGCGCATCGCGGCGCGCCGTTCGGGATCGGCCGCCAGATCGCGCATCGCCGCCGCCCAATCCTGAGGCCCGTCGTCGACCGCCAGCACTGCCGGCGTATCGCCGAAAAGCGGCGTCGAGCCGGCCGCGCGCGCGACCACGGCGGGGCAGCCCGAGGCGATCGCCTCGATGGTCGCCATGCTGTGGATCTCCACTTCGGACGGCAGCGCCAGAAAATCGACGCTCGCGTAAAGCCGCGCAAGTTCGTCCGGCCGCACGAAGCCTGGCAGGCTGACATGGCCGCCGAGCCGCCGCGCGAGGTCTTCCGTCATCGGGCCGACGCCGGCGACGACAAGGTGCAGTGGCGCGCCAGAGGCGATTGCTCGCGCGGCGGCTTCCATCAGGATCGGCACGTTCTTGCCGACGTCGACGCGCCCGACGAACAGCGCGACGACGCGGGCCTCGGGGATCGCGTAATCGCGCCGCACGCCCGCGATATCGCGCCGATGCGGGCCGAACATCGTTTTATCGACGCCAAGGCGCATGATGCTGACCTTGGCGGCCCCGAGAACGCCTTGCGCCAGGCTTTGATCTTCCGCGCGCGTGACGAAGGCGTGGGCGCATCGGCGCAAATGGCGTTTCAGCCGGCGATCCATCCGCGCGCCCTGGCGCTCCGGAATGCGCCAATCCTCGGTCAATTTACGCCTCAGCCACGGCCAGCCCGCGCAAAGCGCGTCGATCGTTTGGCGCGTGAAAAGGCGCGCATAGGCCGGCGTGTCAGTGTGCAGCGAGGTGGTCAGCGGAATGCCGCGCGCGCGGGCCAGGCGCTCGGCGGTGCGCGCGAAAGCGAAAAACCCGTCGGTCGTATGGATAAGGTCGTAGCGCGGCAATTCGCACGCCAGGCGCGGATGATAGGGCGCAAGATCGGCATGATCGGGAACGTAGGGCACAAATTTCAGGCGCGCCGTGCTGAATACCGGCGGCAGATGGCGCAGCCGGACGTTCGGGCCGAGAATCTCGTCCGGCCCGTCGCCGGAAAAATAGACGGTGAGGTCGAGCGGCTCATCGTCGCCCGCCGCCTGAGCCGCCGCGGCGGCGAGCCGCTCCCAGCATTTGACATGCCCGCCCGCCTGCGGCGAACGCGCCAGGTCGACCAGCGCGGCGACGCGGAGCGGGCGGTTCGGCGTGGAGGGCAAATTCAAGGCGCGTCCGGGGGAAAAGGGGCGAAAAGAGAAGCGGGACGCAAGAGCAGCCGCGCGGTCGGGTCGGTCGAGGCGCCTGTCGCGGTTGAAGCTGCCGATTGCATTGTCTCGCTTAGCAGGAGGAGCCCCGTCCGGACAATCTTCTCGCGGCCGCGGGTCCTTTCAGCGCCGACGATTGCCAGGCCAATCGCCGCTCGCGGTGCGCTTCGATGGGGCGGCCTTTTCGCCGCCCCATTTGCCCGCCTTACAATCCAATTCCCCCGGCGCCGCGATTGCTGTAGGGAAAGCGCGTCGAACCGGCGGGCGGCCGCTCCGCCGCCCAACTTGAAAGAGGGACTCACCGCTTGGGCATACCCTTGATGCAGATGGCGCGGGTGGGCGCCTATGTGCTCCGCCAGCGGCTTGCCGGCGTCAAGCGCTATCCGCTGGTGCTGATGCTCGAGCCGTTGTTCCGCTGCAATCTCGCCTGCGCGGGCTGCGGTAAGATCGATTATCCCGACAAGATCCTCAACCAGCGCCTGTCGGTCGGCCAATGCGTGGAGGCGATCGAGGAATGCGGCGCGCCGGTCGTCGTCGTCGCCGGCGGCGAACCGCTGCTGCATCGCGAGCTTCCCGACATCGTCACGCAGGCTTTGGCGCGCGGCAAATACGTCACCGTCTGCACCAATGCGCTGTTGCTGGACAAGAAGCTCGCCCAATACGAACCGCATCCGCGCTTCAACTGGTCGATCCATCTCGACGGCGACGAAGAGATGCATGATCGCTCGGTGTGCCAGAAAGGCGTCTACGATCGCGCGGTGGCGGCGCTGAAGGCGGCCAAGGCGGCCGGGTTCCGCGTCAACGTCAATTGCACCTTGTTCGACGGAGCCGACCCCGCGCGGGTCGCCGCGTTTCTCGACGAAACCAATCGGCTCGGCGTCGAAGGCGTCACCATTTCGCCCGGCTACGCCTACGAGCGCGCGCCCGACCAGCAGCATTTTCTCAATCGCACACGCACCAAGCAGCTGTTTCGCGACATTTTCGCCAAAGGCAGGGGCGGCAAGGCGTGGGGGTTCTATCAATCCTCGCTGTTTCTCGATTTTCTCGCGGGAAATCAGAGCTATCGTTGCACGCCGTGGGGCAATCCGACGCGCACGGTGTTCGGTTGGCAGCGGCCCTGCTATCTGCTTGGCGAAGGCTACGCCGCGACTTTCAAGGAATTGATGGAATCGACCGACTGGGACGCTTACGGCGTCGGCAATTATGAAAAATGCGCCGATTGCATGGTCCACAGCGGCTTCGAGGCCTCCGCCGTCGCCGACGCGCTCGATCACCCCCTGAAACTGCTCAGGATAGCGATTTCGGGCGTGCGCACCGATGGGCCGATGGCGCGCGACATCGCGCTCGACAGGCAACGTCCCGCCGAATTCGTGTTTTCGCGCCATGTCGAATCAAAGCTCGCCGAGATCGAGACTGGCGAAGTCGGCGCCAAGCAGCGCGCGGGCGCGCGCTAGCGCGCCGAAAGCTCTGCGCGAGTCGAGCGCGAGCCCGACGAGCGCGGTCAATTGGCGCGGCCCTCGGCCAAGCGCGCCCAGCACCGCGGCAAGATCGACGCCGCCGTCGGCGCGCATCGCCGCGAGCGCGGCCGGCGGCAGCGCGCGATGCGCGGGATCGGCGATGGCGCGCAGAATCGCGAATGGCAGCCCGTGGCGCTCGGCCGCCTGCGCGACGAGGGCCGATTCCATGTCGACGGCCGCCGCGCCGGTCGCCGCATGCAGCGCCGCCTTCGCGGCGGGATCGGCGACGGGCGCGTCGGCGCTCGCGACGTCCGCGAAGAAGGTTCGCAACGAAGGCGCGGCCTGATTCAAGCGTTCCTTCATCGCCGCGCTCCAACCCGCATCGCATGGCGTGCGCCGCGCGCCGTCGATCAGCGCGCGGCCAACGACCAGATCGCCCGGCTCAAGATGCGGCGTCAGCGCGCCGGCGACGCCAAAGCTCAACAGGCGCCGTGCGCCGCCGGCGATCGCCGTTTCAAGATCGGCGGCGAGCCGGTCCGCGCGCCCCGCGCCGATAAGCGCTGCAACGCCTGGCGCTCCGGCGATTCGCGCCTCGGCGGCAAAACCGGTAATGACGGCAAGCGACATCAGGTCGCGCCAAGCCGTTCAAGCGCCAGACGCGCGGCCGATTGGCCGGAGCGGATGGCGCCTTCGATCGTCGCCGGCAATCCAGTCTGCACATAATCGCCGGCGAGCAACAGATTGGGCCATGGCGTTTGGCTCGTGGGGCGCCGCGCGTTTTCCTCAGGCGAGGCCGCGAAGGTGGCGCGGCGCTCCTTGACGATGCGCCAGCCGGGCAGGGCGTCCGACAGGCCGGTCAGCGCCGCGACCTCGCGCCAAAGGTCGGCGGCCAATTGTTCGCGCGGCGTCTCCATCAGGCGGTTGGCGTCGCTGACT
>JBEKSH010000153.1:0-6545 GCA_049517235.1 Roseiarcus sp.
GGAAGCGGCTGCAGCATCGCCTGCAGCAGCGGGCGCATCGAGGGATCGATGTCGGAAAGATCGGGCACCGAACGGCGCTTTTCGATGATCTCGACCTGCGTCCCGTTCATGTCGATCGGGCGCCCGCGCAGCGCCTCGGCGAGCACCAGGCCGAAACTGTATATGTCGGACTTGGCCGTGACCTCGCCGCCCGCCAGGCCCAGTTGCTCGGGCGAAACGTAATTGTATTTGCCGGCGAAGCCGCCGCCGATCAGCGTGCCTTCGCCCGGACGCTGGGAGCGCGCGATGCCGAAATCGATTATCTTGGCGCGCCTTGGATCATTGCCGGGAAGAATGACATTGTCCGATGAAATGTCGCGGTGGATGACGCCGAAGCGATGCGCCGCCTCCAGCGCCCCGCCGATTCGCTTGCGCAGGATCGTCACTTCGGCCAGCGCGAGCTTCCCCTGGGCGAGCCGCTTGGTCAGCGACGGGCCGTCGACGAACTCCATTGCGAGATAGGCGCGCTGCAGATCGGGGTCGACCGAAAAAACGAAGTAGCGGACGATCGCCTCGTGCTGCAGATTGTGCAAGGTGGAGGCTTCCCGCCGAAACAGCGCGAAAGCGTCGGGGTTGTTCGCCAGTTCCGGCAGGATCATCTTGATCGCGACGGGGTCGTTGGTCTGGATGTTGAAGCCCTTGTAGACTTCGCCCATGCCGCCCTGTGCGATCAGGGTCTCGATTTCGTACATGCCGTTGAGCCGGACGCCGCGGCGCACGCTGCCCGGCGAGCCGAGCTGGATGATGGTCCTGTCTTCCACAGTGCCGATGCTCCGAACCAAGCGCCTCCGAGAGGCTAATCCGAGTTGGGGAAAAGGGGAACAGGGTTTCCCGCCTCGCGACGGAACCAGGCCACAATGGAAATACGGTCTGTCCGGGGAAGCCGTGGAGGCCGATAGAGGCCCGGCGAGTCGAGCGGATCGCAATTTCCCCGCCGGTCAGACCGTAAAACTCAGCATTCGAATTCGCCGGTTCGCATCGGGCCGCGGTCAAGACGACCGCCCCGCGAGCGACGAAAACATCAGGGAGTTGCTTCCATGACCAGCGATCTCAACCGCCAACGGCGATCCGCTTGTGGCGGGAACGCCGCCGTTGGGTCGTCAATTGTTGACGGGCCGTCGGGCCAACGTCATAATATTTGCTCGCTCGCGCCGCGGCGCGAGCCCTTCATTGGGAGGCTTCAAATGCGCACGCCTTTGCTCGCCGCTTTTGTCTTGGCGGCCGGCCTGTCCATCGCCCCTACCCTTGCCATTGGGCCGGCCCATGCCGATCCCGCTTACAAGGCCGACGCGGTCGCCGATTTCTTCGCCAAAGCCGCCGTGGGCAAATCCCGGTCGATCTGCTTCGGCACGGCGGCCGACTGCCCGGCGCCGCCGCCTTCGGGAGCCGCCGCGAAATTCGATCTTCTCGTCAATTTCGAATTCAATTCCGACAAGCTGACGCAAGCGGCCAGGGAGAACCTCGACCAGTTCGCCAAGGCGCTTCAAGATCCGCGCCTGAAGGGCCAGAAGTTCGAGATCGACGGCCACACCGACGCCACCGGCGCCGAATTGTACAATCTCGGCCTGTCGGAGCGGCGGGCGTCCTCCGTCGTCGCCTATCTCTCCTCGCAAGGTCTCGACCCGGCGTTTCTGATCGCCAAGGGGTTTGGCAAGACGAAGCCGCGCGTCGCGGACCCATACAGCGCCGAGAATCGCCGCGTCGAAACCCGCCTGCTCGACCAATAGCCGATCCGATACGATTGCGGCGCACGGCGGCCGGGGATTCAGGAACGGCCGCCGTCAAGTCGGGCAATCCGTCCGCGCGATCATGTTTTTTGCGGCGGCCCGAGCAGGCGCCATTGTTTGAGCGAAGGAGCCAGCGCCGCGCCGCCCTTGCCGTCCACGGCGCCCGCGTAATAGCCCGCGCTCTTGAGGCGGGCCTGCACCGCCTTGATCGTATCGGGCGCCCATGACGACGATTTGGCCGTCAGCTGGGTGAAGGCTGAACCGTCGTCGCCGGCGACCGCGCGCAATAATTGCTCGGCGGCTCCGGCCGGATCCTTGGGCACGCCCCGCCCTTCGTCGAGCAGGATGGCTGCCGCCAGAAATCCGCGCGGATCGCCAAGACTGGACGATCGCTGAAAGAAGTCGAGCGCCTGCGCGGGCTCGCCCGCGGCGCCCTGCTGCGCCAGAACGCCAAGATCGTAAGTGGCGATCGCCGATCCGCCCTGCGAGGCGGTCCTCAGCAGCGCCACGGCGCGCGTCACGTTCTTCTCGACGCCTTTGCCGTTCATCAGGGCGACCGCGAGATTGATCGCGCCGTCGGCGCTGCCGCGCGCCGCCGCCTTTTCGTAAAGCGCGTTGGCGGCGCCGATGTCCTTGGGCACGCCGTCGCCGGACTCCAGAATAAGGCCGAGGCTGACCATCGCCCGCGCGTCGCCCGCGTCCGCCGCCTTTCTGTAGAGGCCGAACGCCTCATCGTGGAGCCCGCCGGCGGCGGTCGCGCGCGCCAGGAGCGCGAGGTAATGCGGCACATTCGGATGCTGGGCGACGGCTTCGCGGCAGGCCTCGATCGCCGGCTCGGCGTTCTGGGCGAGCGCGTTGAGATCGACGCCCGGCGTATTGGCGGTGGCGTCGCGCGGATGGGTCGCCAGTCTCTCGCACACGACCCCTGGCGGAGCCTCGGACCCTTGCGTTTGTTGCAGGCTGGCGAGCAGGTCGGTCGCCTCCTGGACGTGCGCGCCGCCCGGATAGCGCGCCATATACAGTTCGACCAGCGGACGCTGGCGCCCGCTTCTGGCCAGTTTCCACAACAGCTCCTCGACATTCTCCTTGGGCGGCGGCGGATTGGACGCGCCCGTCCGCTTGTCCGCCTTGGCGACCTCCTCCAGCAGCGCGCGCACGTCGGCGACATGCGAGCCGTCGGGGTAGCGATCGAGATAGAAATGCAGAAGATTGACGTCCCTCTGACCGCCGGCGAGCTGCCATAGCTGGGTCTCGGGCGATCCGCTCGGCGGCTCGCCCGGCGCGAAATAGAACTGCCGGGTGAGCGATGAATTCTCCCATGGGATCTGCGAGCCGCCTGTCGTCGCAATGACGTCCTTGCGCACCTCGATCATCATGCTGGATATGTCCTGGCCGACCGTCGCCAGGTGGCCGAGCAGGGATTGGGCGAAGGGGCTGTTGCGGCCGGCGCCGTCGAATGCGACATTGTCGGGCTGCGTCGCAAAAGCGATGAGAAAGCCCGCCGCGTTGCCGACGCGCGCCAAGCCCTCGGTATGCGCCGAGGCCGGCGCGTCCTTCAACGGATTGGTGCGGCAGGCGTCCAGAAAGATCAGATGGACGCCCTTGCCTTGCTCCTGCGCCTTGAGGACGTCGTCGAACGGCACGGTATGCCGGTAGATGTCCTCTTCGCTGTGCAATTCGGCGTCAACCGGAATGAGGTAGTTATGGGCGGCGACCTGCAGGCCATGGCCGCCGTAGTAGAACAGCGAAACGTCGGCGGAAGCGGCGGCCTTTGAGAAATCGGCGATCTTGCGCTCCATGCTGGCCTGGTCGAGGTCGGCGCCGAGCGTGACCTTGAAGCCCAGCGCGCTGAGTTCCGCGGCGACGTCCTTGGCGTCGTTCGGCGGATTGGCGAGCGTCGCGACTTCGCGATAGGCGCCGTTGCCGATGACCAGGGCGACGCGCGTCTCCGCGCCGGCCATCGCGGCGCGCGCCGCCAGAAAGCCCAGCGTCAAGGCGACGCGGGCAAGGCCGATCCAATATTTTCGCCGCATCGAGGCCTGCGCGCGCGATCCGTTTGGAATGACTTGCAACAAAGGCTCACTCTCTGCGCAATCGCAACGCCGGGCGCCGTCCCGACGAGCCGGGCGCGCAGGCGCGTTTCGCCGTTCAGCGTAATCGGGCCGTCGGCCGCGAGCAAGGCGACGCCGCCTTGGTCCGCGGCGAAGGCGGTCTCGGCCCGCCGCGACGAGGGCTCGCCAACGGACACGCAAGAGAGGGCCCAGGAAACCGCGCTGAGTGAGTCCTATAGACCGACGGCCTTTTCGAGTTTGTCGCTGGCGACCTGCAGCGTTTCGACGACCAAGGTTCCCTCGCGCGTTCCAACCTGGCGCGTCTCCGCGTCATCCGCCCTCAACAGCGCGATGCTCTTGTGCACCTCGGCGATGGCGATTCTGACCGCCTGCACGGCCTCCGCCTTGGTCTTGGCGGCGCGCACCTTCTTGGCGGCGGTCGCGACGATGGTCGGCAGCGTGCGCAATTGGGGCGGCAGGTAGGGCGCGAGTTTCCGCAACGCCTCGGCGTAGGCGTCGAGGGCGTCGGCGATGCATGGAGGCGTGTCGGCCTGGCACGCCTCGACCAACTGCTGCGTGTGGTCCGAAGCCTGCTGGACCATCGATACGACATCGACCGAGGTCGCCAAGGCGATCGGGATTTTCGTGTTGGCTGGCAGCTCGGGCGGCGCAGGCGCGGGCCCGATTGTGGTGGACATCCCCAACGTCGTCACAGGCGCGAGCGTCCTCGTCTCGCTCGTCGAAGTTTCCACATTGGTCGTGGTGTCCGCAACAGCCTTCAACTCGAAATAGCAACGGCACCTCCTAATCTCGACGCCGGTGGCTGGAACGACGGTCGTCGTGGTGGTTGTGCTCGTGGTCGTCGTTGTCGTCGTCGTCACGCCACCAGATGTGGATGTGGTCGTCGTGACGACGGGAGGGCTCGTCACAACGGTCGGATACCCCGCCGGCGGGGTATGGCCCGCGGGGGTCTTCGTCGTCGTGGTCGTCGGCGGGAGGGACTTGGTCCTGCTCGTGGTTTTGGTGACCGTGGTGTGTATTACGGTAACCGTCTTGTTGCTGGCCGTCGACGATCCGTTCGCATTGGTGGTGGTCGTCGTCGTGGTGGTCGTCGTCGGCGTCCTGGTGGTGGTGATCGTCGTCGTCACGCCGCCCGCGGTCGAGGTCGTCGTCGTGACGACCGGCGGCCCGACCGTGACGACCGGAGGAGAGACCGAAGACGAAGTCGTATGCATGGCGACGGCGGGGTGGCTCCACTTCGCCCAGGCCGGCGACGCGAATTCCGCCAAAATCAGCGCCGCGGCCGCGGCCAGAGCGAGATATTGCGCATGACCCTTTGGCATGGGAGCTCCCAAAACGGCGTCGACCGGCCGCTGTTCCGTTTCCCCTTGAATGGGCGCCCTTTACGGTCCGCGCCGCTGCGCGACGCGCGGGCGCCTTCTTTCAAAGATATTCCCGCCCAATTGTTACCCATCGCAGCAGAGGCGGCAACCCCAATTGGAGTGGCGCCATCAAAACATGCGCAAAACAACCACCGGTGCCTTGGCATGTGACAATTCTGCAGCAGCGATTGTTTTGCAACGCGGATTTCGAAACCTCCCGGTCTTGCTATTTTGGCGCCGATCAGTTTGTCTTGGAGATCGCCGGCTGATATGAGAACAGTGCAGATTGGCGGCCGGGCCAATCGAAGTTTTAGTTTCATCGATGGTCCGCCGGCAAGCAACGACGGGTCTAGGGGGTCGGGAAAAGCGAAAGATCGTCCGAGACCCGGTCCTTGCGTCAAGAATGCTTAAGATCGGCGGCGATTCATTTTAAGGCGCTCCAGCGGGACGAGCTTCACGCGTCGAGGATCGAGGGGACCTGAAACGCGCATGAATTCGAGACGGCCATTGACGCTCGCGTGGCGCATCGTGTGTGGCTTGCCGGCCGGGGCCGCGACGGTCGCGGCGGCGCAGGCGGCCGACTTGCCGACGCTCAAGGCGGCGCCGATCGCCTACGTTCAAACCTGCAATGTCGGGGGGATGGCCGGCTTCGTCATTCCCGGAACCGAGACGTGCCTGAAGATTTCGGGCTACGTCAACCTCGAGGTAGCGGTTGGCAACGTCGAGAGGCAAAGCGGCCTCGCCTTCACCGGCGTTCCCGGTGCGAGCCCCGTCACGTCGCAGGAGATCGCGAGCGCCAAGTCGATGGACACGTTGGGCTTCCTCGCCCGCGGCCAGGTCGATTTTGATGTCCGCCAGCAGACTTCCTACGGCGTGCTGCGCGGCTACGCGGAAATTCAGGGCATCAACAGCAACGGTTTCGAATCGACCGCGAACGGCATGATCGTCAACGTCGCTTATGTCCAATGGGCGGGCCTTACCGCCGGCAAGGTCGGCTCGTTTTTCTCCTATCTGGCCGGCGGACCGTCCTGGTACGACGTCTACTCGCCCGATCGCGTCAGCAGCAACCAGCCCGACGTTCTCGCCTACACCGCGACGTTCGGCGGCGGCTTTTCGGCGACGATCTCGTTCGAAGATGGGACGAGCGCCGACGTCAACAACGGCTTCAACGGCGGGTTCAACAACACCTATCTCGGCGAACGGTATCCGGACGTCGTCGCCGCCGTGCGCGCCGACGAGACCTGGGGTTCGGCGCAACTGTCGGGCGTCGCGCATAACACGCGCGCGATAGGCGTCTCGGGCGACACGGCCGACATATGGGGCTATGCTTTTCTGGCCGGCGCCAC
>JBEKSH010000154.1:0-6527 GCA_049517235.1 Roseiarcus sp.
CTCCGGCGGTCGAAGGCCATTGACAGGTCAACACTGCGGAAAAAAGAGGCTTCCATCGGACGAATGCTCCGCATTCGCCTTGAGAGCTCGATGGCGCCCTCTGCCGAACTCGCATCTGAGATACGGGCCGCAGAATCCGGAGCGCCGCCGCTGGGAGCCGGCCGGAACGGAGAGCCATATGCGGGAAAGCCGCGCGAGTGGAGATGGGCGAGGGGCGAGGGTAACCTGCGTCCCTGGCGCGATCGGCCGCGAGATGTTCGCACGACGCTCAATGATACCAACGGCCGAAGGGACTGACCTCTCACGTCATGGCCGGCCTTGTGCCGGACATCCCCGTCTTCCGTCCGAAAAACGCGACGTTCTCGGCAAAGCGCGGTGTTCGCGTGGATGGCCGGGACAGGCCCGGCGACGACGAAGAGTCAACACACGCGGCCGTTGGTATTAGATGTGGAAAGCTCATCGCAAGCGAGCTGGGAGAAAAGCAAATGAACATCTATCGCCTCGACCCAATCGACCCAAATGATCCATCCTGGCGAAACTCAGTCGAAAAGGAGTGCGTTTGGGCAGGCGCCCCCACGCCGAACGACGCGCGCAAACTGGTCGCCGATAAAACCCGACCTGATGCGCACGGCGCCGCCGGGCTTAAATCGCCTTGGCAAGATGAGGCCCTGACATCGTGCGTCTGGGAGCCATCGATGACCCATATCCGCGCCGGCGCCGTTGTCAGGGCGGACGGCAGTCTTGTTGGCGACTGAGGCCGCGCGTCGGCCGGCGCAGCGAAATTGCGCGCCGGGCGTCCCGTCCGCGCCATCCAGCCCCGCATCCCGTAAACTTTGGCAATTGGCTTCCGCACCACGAGGCGCGACGATGGGCCACAGTTTTGAAGCGTTGCTGATGGGCGTCGGCATTTATGGCGCCATCGCCGCGGCGATGCTCGCGCTGTGGGGAGCGGCGATGACGGCGATCATCGCCATCGCGGCGATCTTCCGCGAACGCGGCGGCGGCGGGATCGCCGCGGGAGCGGCCGGGGAATAGCCTCCAAAAGACGATGATCGCGCGCGGCCTACGCCGACTGGGTCGACGTCGCCGCCGGTTCGGCCGCGGGGACGGCTTCGTCCTGGCGCGCCAACGCCAGTCCCTTGACCGGCCTCGCCGCCGGCGCGCCCGCGCGGTTCGCCTGGCGGCTCAGGATGATCATCACGGCGCAGACGACGTAGAAGCACGCGCCGAGCGCGTAGGTCCGCGCGATGCCGAATTCGATCGACAAGGCCATGCCCAGCACCGACGCCAGCATCGAGGTGATGCCGTTGGCGCTCCAGAAGAATGGCAGCAGCTCCGCGTGACGGCGCCAGACGCTCAGGCCCAGCGGGAACATCATGCCCATGCAGAACGCCGGGGGCGCCAGAAGCAGCACCGACGCGACGATGCGCATGTCGGTCGGCTCGGAGCGCGCCCACGCCGTGATGAGCGGCGTCAGCAGCCCCGCCGCGACGAGCGTGGCCAAGAGCGCGACGACCCGGGCGATCAGCGCGCCCGGCCGGGGCGCCTGCGCGCCGACGGTGGCGCTGCCGGCGCCGCTGAACAGCAGAATCGTGAACAGCACCACGCCGAGCGCGTAGACGGGATGGCCGAGGAACACCATCAGCCGCTGCATCTGCGATATCTCGATCAGCATGAAGCCCATGCCGATCGCGCTGAAATAGGCGACCGGCGGCGTCAGCGTCGACAGCGGCATCCGCCTCGCCAGGCGCATGAAAGGAAGGACGATGTAGTAGACGCAGGCGCCGAGCGCGACGACGACCAGCATCCGGACCATGCTGATCGCCGCGTTGTTGTTCATGAACAGCGACGCGGGCGCGGTGACGACGTCCCCGAGCCGCGCGGTGTAGAAGAAGAACGGCTTGTCGTCCGTCGAGGGCGCGATGTTTTCCGGCAGCGAGTCGAAGAAAGCCGAGTCCGCCTTGTCGGACAGCAGCGTCGAGGTCACATTGTCGAAAGCGACGTCCGGCCCCAGCAGTATCGTGAAGCCCTGCGCCAGAAGCGCCGCGCGCGCGCCTTGCCATTGCGCGTCGGTGAAGGCGTCGGGGCGGGTGATCACGGTGACGATGTTGCCGACGTTCAGCGCGATGACGTGGCGAGGCAGCTCGGCGGCCGACACGCCGGCGCGCTGCAGCGCGCTCGCCGCGATCGCCACCAGCCGATAGAACTCGCCGCGGTAACCGTCCGGGCTGTACCAGCGCGATACGGAGAGCAGCCCGCCGGGCTTCAGCGCGCGGTAGAAATCCTCCCACGCCTCCACGGTGTAGAGGCGGTTTTCGGTAAGCGTCAGCCCGCCGGCGGCAGTCGCGGCCCAGGTGTCGATCAGCGAAATCTGGACGAGGTCGTAGCGATCGGGCGAATGGTTGATGTAGCTGCGCGCTTCGGCGTTGACCAACGACACGCCGGGCCGGCGATCGAGATGGCCGGTGAAATCGGCGAACTTGTCGGTGAGGACTTCGAAGATCGCCGGATTGATCTCGATGCCGCGGATATGTTTGGCGCCGAAATACAGGCCGGAAAGAATGTCGCGGCCGCCGCCGACGCCAACGACCGCGACGTCGGCGGGCGGCTGCACCAGATAGGCGGCGTTGATGACGTCGTCTTTCAGATAGGACAGCTTGCCGAAATCGCCGTCCGGCCGGGTGATCACCGTGCCGGCGCCCGCGTCGATGTCGAGGAAGTCCTGGTCAATTCTGGTCTGCGGCGGGTGGGCGAGGCCCCAGCCGAACGGAATGGTCACGCCGCCGGCCGTCACCCTGACGCGCGAATAGGTGTTCCAGCGCTCGAACAGCGTTCCCGTCTGCTGGATCCCCTTGGCCCAGAACACGCGGAGATGGCTATTGCCGGAAGCGGCGAGCCCGGTATGCGCGGCGGCCGCGGCGGCGAGCGCCAGCGCGACGGCGCCGCTCAGGCGCAAGGCGCGGACGTCGTCGCCGTCCCGCGCCACGATCCAGCCGGCGCCCGCGGCGAACGCTCCGATCCATAGCGTGGCGCTCACCGGATCGACCACCAGCAGGGCGAAGATGACTCCGAGGCATCCGAGCGCCGCCCCCGAAAGGTCCGCCGCGTAAAGCCATCCGCCGCCATAGGGCAGGCGGGTCAGCAGCAGCGTTATGCAGACGCCGCCTTCCGAGAATGGGACGACGAAGGCGGACGTCGCGATCGCCAGGACCACCGGCGCGTAGTCCCCGGGGACCACCAGCGGCGCGCACAGGAAGGCGATCATCGCGCCAACGCCGCTGATCGCGAACCATGACGCGTGGCGGGCGAATTCGACGCCCACCCGTTGCGGCGCGTAGCGGGCGGGTTTTGTGTAGACCTCCATCGCGCCGCGCGTCAGTCCGAGCATGGCGAGTGAAATGGCGGCAAATGCGAAATGATAATACAGCATGACGCTGAAGAAGCGCGTTATGAGTATCTGGTAGGACAGAGTCGCCGAGGCCAATACGAAAATTGCAAAATAGTAGCGGCTCTTAATTCCTGGAACAGCGTGGAGCATGGTACTGCCCGCCAATGAAGTCTTGAACAATCCGCGCGGCGCAGGCGTTCCGGCCAACGTTGAATGAAACTCCCTAATGTCCGGTTGACGAACTCTGCGTCATCTGAGAGCTTGACTCAAAACGCAACTATCGCGCGAAACGCCCAAGTGCGACCTCGACGCGGGCGGATGTGACAAAGTCGAGAGGGAATTGGGCGAGGTTCTCGCAATCTTTGGGGAACCTTCGAACCGACGCTTAAGCGACAACCATTCCGGCGCGGTTGTCGACCCGAACGGGACGCCGGCGCGGGCGCCGCAATCCCGTAACTGAAGGCGGCGGCCGAAGCGCGCGGGCGCCCGACCGGGAGCGAGGCGATGAGCGAAGGAGACGGCGCGCGCGTTCGCATCGATCTGCGAACGCCGGACTGGACCGTCCAGTCGTCGCTGTCGGTCCCGAGCGAGCCCGCGCCGATCGAGACGTGGCTGGCGTTTCTGCATGCGCTCGCCAACAAGGCCGCTGAGGTCGCCGAGGAAGCGGCCGGGCGCGCGGGAAAACGCGTCTCCTGCAAGAAGGGTTGCGGCGCGTGCTGTCGGCAGCTTGTGGCGATTTCGCTGGTCGAGGCGCGCGCGCTGGCGAGGCTCGTGGCGGACACGCCCGAGCCCCGGCAAAGCGAAATTCGCGCGCGTTTCGCGCAAGCGGCTCGCCGCTTCGCCGAAATCGGCGCGCCTGAGCGCGACATTTCAGGCGGCCAGGATTTCGATGAATTCCCGTTGATCGAATCGGATCAGCAGCGCCTGGGCGCCGCCTGGTTCAGCCGGCAAATCGCCTGTCCGTTTCTGGAGAACGAGTCGTGCAGCATCCATCAATCGCGTCCGCTCGTTTGCCGTGAATATCAGGTGACCAGTCCCAGCGAGGCATGTTCGAGGCTGTACCGCGTTCCGGTGGAGCGGATCGAGACCTCGGCGCCCCTTGGCCAGTCGCTGGCGCGCGCCACCGCGGAGATCGCCGGCGTTCCGGTGGCGATGATCCCGCTGGTGATGGCGCTGCAATGGTCCGATCGAATCGACGCAGCCTTGTCGGGTCGGCATGACGCGCTGCGGATGCTGGAGATTCTGTTGGGCGAAATCGGCGACTGGCGGATTGAAAAATAAGCGCCGCGCCTGGCTATGGCGGCGGCGCGGGATTTGCGGGGCCGCCTCTCACGGCGCGTTCTGGACGACGCGCCAGATGGCGCCGCCCGACGCGCAGGCGAGCGCGACGACGCCGGCTGCAATGAAATGGCTTCGCATGTCCGCTTCTCCTCGCTGTCGCCGTTCAGTCCGCTCGCCCGCCTTGCGCGGCCACGCGCGTCTCCAATAGCGCGAACCGGCGGCGCAGGTCGACCAGGTCGCTTTCGGGCAATTGCGCCTCGCAGCCCTCGACGACCCGCCGGGCCCGACGGAGCAACGATTGCTGTTCTTTTAGCGGCGACCCCGCGACCACCATATCGTCGAACGCCCGTATCAGCCGCATGCTGACGGCGACGTCGCTGCGCGAATAATGGCGGATTTGTTCGAACGCCGTATCCAGCAGGCCGTCGAAGCCGATCCACGGCACCGCCACGCGCAGGACGTTCGGCGGGCCGTGCAGATAGGCCTGCGGCGGCGCGCGGCTCGACCAGTAGATCATTATGCGGCTGAGCTGATCGATGCAGTTGATCGCGGTGGTCGGGTCGTTGACGGCGGGCGAGATCGCGCGCAACGCGATGTCGACGATCTGGATGATTCCGAACTCCACATCCTGCTGCATCGTGCGCGCGGGGCCGATGTCGAAGGCCGCCATCAGGCGGGCCTCGCGCTCCGGCGTCACCCGGCCCGCTTCGAAGACCCGCATGATCGGAACGCCGGCCGGAACGAATTGGCCGACCCGTCTCTGCAGGACGATCTGCACGCCATAGGATTTCGCGCATTCGACGAGATAAGGCACATCGACAAAACGGATATATCCCGATTTCAAGCTGACGAGCAGCCGTTCCCGCGCCTTGAGGAAGGGCGCCGCGTGCTCGGGAGGCTCATAGCGGCCGCGCGGAAAGGGCATCAGCTCGTCGACGACGCGCTCCGTCTCGCCGGCGATCCGATCGACGATGTGATTGACGCTGATCGACCGCGATATGTGGTTGATGAAGAAGATCAACCAGCCGACGCAAAGCAGCGCGAGCAGCATCGCCGTCAGCACGGTGACGACCGGCACGAACGGGCGCGGCGTGGAGCGCACGGCGGGAAGCGCCGCCATGCAATAGGAAAATGTGCCGAGGAAGATTCCGAGCGTCCACTGGGTGGTGCGGTCCCGGACGAAGCTGACCAGGATGCGCGGCGAAAACTGCGTGGAGGCCAAAGTCAGCGACATCAACAGGATCGCGAAAACGATCGACACCACGGTCATGATCGAGCTGGCGATGACGGCGAGAATCGTTTGAGCGACCTGCGGGTCCTGATGCGGCGGAAACAGCACCGCCGGAATCCACGCCTCGAGATCGGGAACATATTCCTCGGCGAAAGACAGAATCGCGCCGGCCGCCCCGAGCAACAAGGCGATGACCAGGGGGCGGATGAGAAATCCACCGCGCAGGGCGTAGAGAGTCGAGCGAAGGAGCAGGGACAGGCGCTTGTGCATGATCGGCGTCTTTCAGGGCGGCCCAATATCCACGATCGCTGAGTTGCGTCTCGCGCGCGAAACGAATCTGTAAACTGAACCAGCTGTTCATAAAGCGGTCATCGGGTCGCGCGCCAGCGATTCCGGATGGCGGAGCCGATCGCACTCGGCCCTTTGTCCGCCGTTCAGCGCCGGTCGGCGGGACGGTCGAGGTTTCGCGGAGCCGGGCTCCGCACAGCGCCGCGGTTTGAAGTTCTACCAACCCTCACTGATCAGAACCCATGGGTCCAATTGCGCAGTCCGATGGACATGATGCGCCATGGTTGGTCGACAAGTTTGTTCCAGGCGTCGCAGCAGTGGTCGACGATGTCGTCGTAG
>JBEKSH010000155.1:0-11284 GCA_049517235.1 Roseiarcus sp.
CGGACAAGCTTGTCGTTGACCTGCGTCTCGCTGCCGAGGACCAGATGCCCCAATTGCGATGCAAGCCATGTCTGCGCCGCGTCCAGGTCGAGAATTCCATTGTCCACCCAAAACGCGAGATCGGGGAACGCGGCCTTCAAGCGCGCAAGGGAAGCATAATTATCCCCTTTTCCCTCGATTGCATCGAGATCCGCGACATAGAATGTCTTGAACGGATGCACGGAAAGAAGCCCGCGCGCGACATCGACCGGGTCGCTCGTCGGCGAGAGCCTTGTTTCGATGGGGAGATATTCGTCGCGCCGACCAAGCCGCGCGCGGACGACCGTAGCGTCTTTGAGGTCGATGACGGGAATTATTTCCATCGCGCTTCTCTCGACGGCTGAAATTGCTGCGGGTGCAACGTCGACAATATGGACCGTCGATTCAAAATCGCAAACAAAGGTTGTTGGTCATGAGCGTCGTCATCGGATGGGATGTCGGGGGCGCGCATCTGAAGGGCGCCCGCGCCGAAAATGGGCGCGTCGTCGCAGCCGTGCAAATCGCGTCGCCCCTTTGGCTGGGCCTGTCCAGGCTTGACGAGGCGTTTCGCGTCGCGAGGACAAAGCTGGGCCAGGCTGACGAGCATGCCGTCACCATGACCGGCGAATTGTCCATGGCCTTTCCTTCGCGGGCCGAGGGTGTGGCCGCGCTTGCATCGTTGACGGCGGCGACCCTGGCGCCCGCGCGAGTACGCTTCTATGCGGGCCGCGCGGGCTTCGTTTCGTTGGAGAGGGTCGGCGCGCATGCGATCGACATCGCCTCCGCAAATTGGCACGCTAGCGCCGCGCTGGTTGCGCGCCATTGCCGCGACGCTCTGTTCATCGATATGGGATCGACGACGACGGACATCATTCCGGTTGTCGACGGCGCGGTGGCCGCACGGGGCTACACGGACGCCGAGCGGCTTGTCACCGGCGAACTCGCTTATGTGGGGCTCGTCCGCACCCTTGTTCTGGCAAACGCGAGCCTTGCGCCCTTCGACGGCAAACGGACCCCGTTGATGAACGAGGATTTCGCCAATATGGCCGATGTGCATCGGATCATCGGCGATCTCCCCGAAGAAGCTGACCTGCAGGCGACAACGGACGGACGCGACAAGTCCGTCCAGGCTTCGCGGATGCGCCTGGCGCGCATGGTCGGGCGGGACGCGAGCGAGAGGAGCGACGCCGCGTGGCTGGCGCTCGCTCGATGGTTGGCGGAACGCCAGTTGCGCAGCATCGCCGACGCCGCGATGCTCGTTCTCTCAGATGGTCGTTTGCCCGAAACGGCGCCGATCGTCGCCGCAGGAATCGGCGTCGAATTCTTGCGCGAGCTTAGCGACCGCCTTGGCCGCAAACAAATAGGGTTCGATGCATTCGTCGGCGACACGCCTTCGGCCGCTGAAGCCGCAGCGCACTTTGCTCCCGCCGCGGCGGTTGCTCTTCTGGCGTCGACAATCTGAGCGCCCGGCGACCTCCCGCTCAGACCGGTCGCCACAGCCCTGGCGATCGGGTGCGCCGATCATTTGCGCCCCACTTTTCGAATCGGTATTCGATCCACATTGGAGATCGAACAGCAATATCCATTGCGAACAATCGCAATGCGATGCAAGATTATTGCCGGAGGGGGCGCCATCTATGGCTTTTAGCGAATTGGAACGCCTGCCTCCGGGGAAACGTGGGAGGACAAAATGGGGCTCATTACGGCGCTGGCAATCAGTATCAGCGTGCTTGGCGGCATCGCGACGTTCTTGTTCTTTGGACCGCTGGCGGGCATCGGAATCCAGATATGGATCGCTTTCATCGCCTGGGCGACGTTCTACCATTGCGGCGGCAAAGAAGCCGGGCTGACCAAGACGCTCACGAACAACATATTCGGCGCGATTGTCGCCTGGGTCGCGCTGTTGCTCGTCACGCAAATTCCGCTCGCCAATGCGCTCGGCCTGCCGCTATGGGCGGGCATCTGCGTGTTGATCACGGTCTTTGTTCTTGTCTACGCGGCGCACAACGCGATGGTGAGCGACATTCCGGCGGGGGTGTTCGGCTACGCGGCCACCGCCGGGCTCGCCTTGTCCGGCAACAAGCTCGGCGCGGTGCTCGCGCCTTCGCTCGAGAACCCGCTGGTGATCGCCGTGATATCGCTGATTGTCGGCGCTGTTCTCGGGTATATTTCGGAGAAGATCGCCGGAGCGCTCGCCAAGAGTTGAGGCGGGGACGCAGGATCAAAGCTGCGGAGTTTCGTCGCTCCCTTTTGGGGGCGACGATTTTTGAATTCGACACTCGGTCGTCGAGCGAGCCCGTTTGGATGGGCTCGCCGCGGACCGTGACGGCGCTGCCTCAGACAGCCTTCGCATCGAGGGCTGCGTAGTGAGCGCTTATCTTTTCGACGAGCCAGCCCCAGGCTGTCTCTTCCATTGGTCCGGCCGTCTTCGAGATGACGATCCCGAGCTGGGCGATCTCTTGCGTCACCTTCTCGCGCGGCAACATGTGAAGGCGGCTTGCGAGGATGGCCGCTTCGATCACCGCCGCCTGGGCGCGATTGAAGCCGGCGAATGTCGCGTGCGCGACATGGCGCAGGACATTGCAATGAAAGCGCGGCCGCACCTCATCCTCGGTAACGCGCGCGACGCCGAGCGAGGTGTGCGCGAGGCAATGGGCCAGACGTGGCACGGGCGACTCCTCGCACGGGACGGTCGGCCAATCGCGCCGCCCCGTGAGGCAACCCGCGAAGACTCGAACGTCGTCGGTGTGGCTGGCCACCGCGAAAGGGACAGCGCGTAAATTATCGAGCGTCGTCGACGGGCGGAAGGGCGCAAGGATCCATTGGTCCCCATCCCCGATGATGCCGAGCGGCGCTATATGGACGCGCGCCGCCAAATCGATCGTCGTGACGATCGTCTCGCGGATCATCGGCATCGGCTAACCCACGGGCCTGGAGCCGCGAAGCGTGTGGCCCGCGCTTCTGAGCCGCGTGAGGTCTTCGTTGTCGCGCGATACGGCGGCGCCCCAATCGAGCGGCTCGTCCTGGACATATCGCTTGCCCAGCGCCAGGGCGACTTCAGCTTTCATCAATTCCGCGCCGAGATAGAAAGCGTGGGGCGCGTCGCCGCCGACGCCGAGTTTCGGGAACAGCGAGAAAGCGTCGCGCCCGACGTGGTGGCCGGCGCGACTATAGACATGAATGCCATTCGCCGCCGTTTCGATGCGAAAATTCATGTCTTTCACTTGCGACGCAAGCTCCCCGATTTCATCGGCCGAATTTGGAAACGGTTTGCGATCATGAAGCTGCAGCAGCGCGGAACCATAGTCCTTGGGCAGGCTCGCGTCTTGTCGCGCTGCGAACATGATCCGCCGCGCCGCGTCGTGCTCTTCGATCGTGCGTCGTGTGTGCGGGCTCACTTGCACGACCAGCACATTCCTGATCCGCAGTTCGGAACAAAGACCCAGAAGCGCAGCGGTGACCCCGCCGGAATCCGCGTCCGTCAATTCCGTGAGATTGCCCGTGCCCATCAGGATCTCGGCCTGCGGCAGGCGCTTACGCAATTCTGCATAGCGCGTAAGCGACGCGGAGAAACCGAAATGAATCGGATCGAGAACAGGATCAAGAATGCAAGCGATCCCGCGCCTCTGCGCCGTCTCCGCCGCGCGAACCAAAGAATCGACTTCGCCATGTCGCGTCGGAATAAGCACCGGCACGGCCCCCGTATCGGCGGCGATATCCAGCGAGGCCTCTTTCAGGCTCAACAGGAAGTCGGCGCCGGCGCGCCCGCCCCGGGCGAGTTCGCTGCGTTCGGCGGAGTCGACGCTGACGCGCAGGCCGGCGCCCTTCAACGCGCGGACGCTGTCTTCGAGATGCGGGAACGGCGAATCGGGAAGACAGCCGATGTCGATGACGTCCGCGCCGGCGGCGGTCATGGCGATCCCGCGCGCGAGGATCGCATCGACCGAAATGGCCGAGGCGTCGACGATTTCGGAGAAGATGCGGATGTCATGGCGCGAAAGATCGATCGCGCGGCCGCCGGCGCCCAGAAACGCTGGAAGGTCCTTCAGTTCATCGGGTCCCCGCTCGAAAGTCACGCCAAATTCGGCCGAGAGCCCGGGAAGATCGGCGCGGCAGCGCCCGGGAACGACAACGCGACTGGCGGACAAAGGTCGCGGCAGCCGGCGTGAGATGATTGCCTGCGTCATCAGGGCCGCGACCTTCACGCCGATGTCCACGATCGTCCATTCAAAGTCGGGGCGATGAACCTCGGCCAGCACCCGCTCAAGTCGCGGTCGCGCCAGGTGGCCGGTGAGAAAAAGCAAGCGTTCAGCCATCGCCGGCGAGCTCTTGCCGACGGCGCGCGATAGCGGCCACGAGTTGGTCCAGCGTCTCCGCCACGCTGGTCGCCTCGAAGCTCTTCAGTAGTTCGGTATTCGCCAGATCGACGCGTCGCGGATAGACCTTGACCATGCCTTTGGGCGCTTCGGTCAGCAGTTCCGGCGCCGTGTCGCAGGCGAACACAATCGTCGGCACGCGACATTTGCCGGCCTGCGCAAAAACGTTGGTGGTCAGCGTGTCAGAGATGCCGAAGACGCACTTCGCCACGGTGTTGGAAGTCGCCGGCGCGACCACAAGCGTGTGATAGGCGCCATAGTAAAATTGGCCAACAGGAGGCGCGCTTGCCGTCGTGTCGCGGAACACGCGCGCGGTCCCCGGCAGCAACAGGTCTTGCTTGTACATTCGCACGACTTCGCTCGCTGCACGGCTGACGAAAATGTCGACGTGCTCGAGCTCGCGGATCAGTCCCAGGCATTCCTTGAAGAAATGCCCGGAGCCCGTCAGCGCCCAACCCCAGCGCGGAGTCCTGATCTTGGCCATGGCAGGACCCGCAAAGGAGGCCTCGGCGCGACTTCCGCTGAGATAGTGAGCGAACAAGGGATCGACAATCCCGCGCGCCGTCAGTTCATGGATGTCGGGGCGCCGACCGTACGGCGCGCCATGTTTGACGAGCATCACCCGCTTTGCGCCCAAGCGGCCCGCCAGCCAGGCGGCAAGGCTGTCGGACGTCACGTCCCATGACGGCGGCAGATCAGCCGCGGCGAGCGCCATCCTGACCGGCATCCAGACAGGCACGCGAGCCCGACGCAACGCCTGGTCAATCGCCGCAAGCGAGGCGGCCTGGACGAATCCGGGCTCAAGTCCGCCGATCGCCGCGCCGAATTGCTCCATCGCCAGCAGCGCCATATGGTGCGCGGCGCGATCATCGAACCCCATAATTGCTTGCATCTCGCGAACCCCGTCCGCCAACGGGCCGCCCCCCGGCACGATGACAGCACGGCCGCCGCAGGTCGCCAGCGCCGCGAGCCAGTCCCTCAGATATGGCTCGAGAGCATGGCTTCCGCCGAGCTTCACGATTGTCAGGTCGCGCGGTCTGGCTCTCATGTCACGGCGTCACGAAGCGCGCTTTGGTTCGGATCTGCCCACGGGACCCAGAAATAGCTGATGCGCGCCACTGGCTTCCACAGCGCGTTCGCGCGTGATCTCAACGCCGACGCTTCCGGGTCTAATGTCGAGCTTCTCGACGCGGACTGTCACGCGCGCGACGCGCGGATAGGCCAGCGCGAGCGCCGCCACCCGTTCGGCCAGCATTTCGACGAGCGCAATATGCTCGACCGCCACAATCATCGCGATGCCATCCGTCAAGACGTCGTAAGACACCACGTCGCGCATATCCTCGGGGACATGGTCGAGGCGTTTGAGGTCAACGTCGACGTTGAAGCGAACGCGCTGCGGTTTCTTGCGCTCTCGCGCATAGGCGCCGATGCGGACGGGCAGAACGAAATCATGAACGAAAATGCAATCGGTCGCGTCGCTGTTCTTTCTGGGGTCGGCGGAGAAGCACTGGGCGGCGAGCAGGCGATAGTCGGCCTTCGACGCCATGGCCGCGCCCGGCGCTCCACGGCGCTCGCCCGGGATGAGTTCGCGGACCTTGCCGACCGCCTGCGGATCGATGCGACCGCTTCGCCCGCCCGTCCCGCAGAGCGCGCCGCGAAAACCAAGAAGATCAGGCGACAGCAGCAGCAAGCGAGGGATGTCCGGCAGTTCGAGCGAACCCGCGAGGCCCACCAAAAGACCATGGGCATGACAAGAATCCACAAAGCCGATCAGCGACGAAGGATCCATATGATCGAGCAGCCGCTTGTCACCCTTGTTGGCAGTGTCGATCATCGCGCCGGCGAAACCGGCCTGCGCCATGACGGGTATCAGCGCGGCGTCGAATCCATCGTCGGCAAACATGACGCCAATGAGCTTGACACTCGCAGCCGCTGGAACCAGCGCGCGTATGCAGGCTTCACGCTTCGCGCCCGGGAAGAGGCCGATCTTGACATAGCTTACGCCAATCGAAGCAAGAGCTTTGACGGCGGCGAAAATGACCTCCGGCTCCATTGGCAGATCGCCAGCCACCGCACTGACAGGGGTCTTGCCGGCGACCGCGGCGACGATGGCTCTGACGGCGTCAAGCTTCAGCGCGCCAAGCGCGCCAGTAGTCGGGTCCTTCGCGTCGATAATGTCGGCGCCTTGCGCGCACACAATTCTGGCTTCATCGGCGTTGGCGACGCTGGCGAGAAAACGAGTCACTTGGAATGTCCGGAGTTTGACGCGCGGAACTGAGGAATTGCGCAGCCCGCCAGCGGACTATAGGCAGGCGCGAATCGATCGCAAGGGGCGGGGTCGCAAATCTCGTCGCGAAGCCTTGGGTCTTGATTGGCGCGGGCGAGCCCATGCAGTATCGGCGCGACAAGATTTCGAAGGACGGAGCCTCCCCAGGACCGCGCCGGGGCGAATAGGGTATGTTAGACTGGCGCGCCAACGAAAGGGTCTTCATCAGCAGGCCATTGGCGCGCAGGATGGCCCTCTAACGGAACGCGTCGCCTGGGCTCGCCGGAGCGGCGCGCTGCGGCCCAACTTTTTCGGCGAGGGCGCGGCGGGTCGCGGCGCTGGAGACCTTTGGCCGGCAAATTTGGAGGTGACGCGTGGCGCGTTCGGCGATCGGTTTGGGTTTGTCCGCCGGTATTGCGCTGGCGCTTTGCGCAGCGCAATCGGCCTTCGCGGTCGACCCGCGTTATCCGGATTGGCCGTGCCAGCAATTGAAAGTGCCGGGGATTTCGCTGGCCAGTGTCTGGACTGGTCCTTCGATCGAGGGGATCGACAAGACGCAACCTCTGGACGCGAAAGAGGCGGATCTCGTGTCGCGTTTGGCCGCCCGCCGCACGCCGATGGAGGACGCCCGCAAGTTGATCGACGATTTCATCACCGGGACGAGCGGAGAAAAACAGGAGAAGGCGAAGATCCTGTTCGCGGCGTTGTTCTCGACGCTCGACGCGCAGCGCGACGAAGTGATGACGGGCATCGAGCGCTTTTCACGCAAGCAGAAAGGCATGGCCGAGGAAATTCGCGCTAGAACGCGAAAGATGCAGGAACTCCAGGACGCGCCGAACGCCGATCCCACGCAAATCGACGCGCTCGCCAGTCAGCTCTCTTGGGAGACGCGCGTTTTCGAAGACCGGCGGAAGTCGACCGCGTTCGTTTGCGAGGTGCCGGTCCTTATCGAGAAGCGGCTGTTCGACTTGGGGAGCGCCATTCAGAGCGCGGCGACGGCCGACCCGCCAACGAAATGAAGGATTGCCGTTCCATCTCGCTGTTGGCGCGAACCGGCTCATTCGCCCGGGCGCGGCTCCGGCGTGGCCTCCTGCAGCGGTAGACCGGCGGCGAACCAGCCATCGGTTCCCTCGCGATACCACGCGACATTCGCATAGCCGAGGGAGAGCGCGCGCTTGGCTGTGTTCCACGACATCCAGCAATCCGCCAGACAATAGAATACAAGCATTCGGGCGCGGTCGCCATTCGTCGCCTTTTCGAGACCCGCCGAAAAATAGTCGGCCATGACGGGCGCGAGTTCACCGTAACCCGTGTCGGGCAACCAGACGCTTCCTGGAATATCGGCGCGCGGCTTGTCTCGCCAATATGTTCCAACCGGCAGGCCCCGCGGTCGCGGCGCTCTTGGCAGAACATCGACAAAAGCAGCCGAATGGGCGCTCCACAACGCTTCCGCTTCCGCGGTCGCGATCACCTTGGCGCCCCGCAGGGTCACAGGCGTCGGCGCGCGATAATCGTCGAGGCGGTAGTCTTCCGGTTCGGGCGGCGGCGCTGTTCCGGTCTGCGCATTGGCGGCTCCGAGGCCGAGGGCGATCAACGCGCATGCGATGCGGCCGGCGACCCCGATCATGGCCGCTTGGAAAGCGTGTCGGAAGTGATCGGCGCATTGGCCTCGTCGAGCAGCGGAATGCCGTAGGCGATCAGCAGCTTGTTGATCTCCGCTTGGTTGTCCGCAATCAATCGGTTGAGCGTGCGCTTCCACTCCTGGTCCGATGGACGCACAGCCATGCCGATGCGATAAGCCAACTGCGGGCCGATCGTTTCCTTGACCAACGGCACGACGACCATCGGCGTGTTCGCTTTGCTGGCGTAATAGCCCGCCATTGGCCCCCAAAGGATCCCGCAGTCGATATCTCCGCGGGCGAGGTCGTCCATCATCGCCTGCGCCGAAGAATCCACGCGCGTGTCGATGACAAGCGGGTAGGGCTTGGCGTGGGCCATCAGGCCGTTGATCGCCATGTTGGTGCCCGGCGGCGTGCCCGCGACAATTCCTATCCGCTTATCCCTGAGCTTTGGATCGTTGATCGCCGTCACGCCTTCAAGGCCGCTCCCCGGCTTGAACACCAGCGCATAGGTCGTCCGGTAGTAGGGGACCGTCACCTGAGCCAGATCATCGCCCTGCGGGAACCCCATGATGACGTCGCATCGGTGCGATTCCAGAGTCATCCGCACGAAACCGGTCGCCTGCGGGAAATAGGTATAGCGGAGTTTCTTGCCGAGCTTTGCGGCGAACAATTCGGCGAGCTTGTTTTCAAACCCCTCGCCTTTTTCGTTGGAGAAGGGCAGGTTTCGCGGATCGCCGCAAGCGCGAAAGACGTCGGGATCGACGAGCTCGAGCGAGCCGCTGTTATCCTCGGCCTGGGCGTAGGCTGCGTTCGACGCCAAGGCGATAAGCGCAAAAGCCGCCATCCCCGCCATGCTCCGCAACGCCCACGCGGCGGATTTTGAATTCTCGATCATCCTCGTCATCTGTTTGGCCGTGCGTTTAGCCGTCACTTGATCCCGGTGCAACTGGCCTCGGCCGCCTTGGCCGCCTCCGACTTGTCCTCGTGGGCGGGCGGACGACCGCCCGGAATAGCGTCGTTCGCGCGCGCCCGCAAATACACGTAGATATCGTCGACGAAGCACATCACGTTCACGTTCGAGGCGAACGACGGCATTACTTTGTCGTTGGCGGCGTCGACGTGATTGCGGCCGTTGGTTACGACGTTGATGAAGTCGCCATAGCTGAGCGTCTTCATTGAATTGGCCAGCGCCGGCGCATAGCTCGACCCCTCGCCATTAGGGCCGTGACAAACATGGCAGTCCGAGTGATAGCGGCGAAAGCCGGAATATGTATACCAGTCCACGGTTCCATCCGCGTGGATATTGTAAGTCGGATTGCCATCCTTGTCGGAATATTTGCCGTTGTCGGATGAAGCGACAGCGGGGTCTCCCGATCCGTCAGCGCGCGCGGCGCCGCCGACAAAAGCAAATGCGAGGACCATGAGCGCGGTTTTCCAATAGCCGGTGTTCACGTGGGTCGTTCCTTGAGGGATGTTACATTCGCGGTCGGGCAAAAGTTCGGCGCGCGGCAGGAATGCGGCGCGCCGATTTATTGCTCACCAACCGTACGGTTTTATTGGCTCGGCAGAGCGAATACCGTCAGCGTGCCGCCGAGCGACGTGTAGGCCGCCAGGCCCGCGTAGCCGCCGACCGCGCCCAGACCCGCCGTATCGACGATCTTCTCTTTGCTCGGCAGCTTGCCCTGATCGACCGCGCCGTGCCAGGCGGCGGCGTTTTCCGGCTGAAGGAGACCGGCCGCCAGGCCGATGCCCGCCCAACCGCCAACGCCGGAGAGCACCGCGACATATTGCTTGCCCGCGTGCTCGTAGGTCATGACATTGCCGATGATGCCGGAAGGAGTCTTGAACTTATAGAGTTCCTTGCCGGTCTTCGCGTCGACCGCCTTCAGATAGCCTTCAAGCGTGCCGTAGAATACGACGCCGCCAGAAGTCGCGAGCGCGCCGCCCCACGCGGAGAACTGCTCCACGTCGGACCACACGATCTTGCCGGTTTTGCCGTCCCAGGCGATGAAATTGCCCATGTTGGTGTCGCCTGCGGGCGGGTACATGGCCACGGCGGCGCCGACATAAGCCTGACCGGCCGTGTAGGCGACCTTGTAAGGCTCATAGTCCATGCAGACGTGGTTGGTCGGGACGTAGAACAACTGCGTCTCCGGGCTGTAGGCCGCAGGCTGCTCGTCCTTGGTGCCCAGCGCCGCCGGGCAGATGCCCTTCGAGTTGGTGTCTTCGCCCTGGTGCTGGGTCGAATAGGCGTCGACCACCAGCGGACGGCCATAGGTCTTGGACGACTTGTCCATGTCGACCTTGCTGGCCCAGTTCACCACCGGATCGTATTTTTCCGCGACCAGCAGTTCGCCGGTGGCCCGATCCAGCGTGTAGCCGAAGCCGTTGCGGTCGAAATGGGTGAGCAGCTTCCTCGGCTGGCCGCCAACGGTCTGATCGGTCAGGATCATCTCGTTGACGCCGTCGAAGTCCCATTCGTCGTGCGGCGTCATCTGGTAGATCCATTTGACCGCGCCGGTGTCGAGGTCGCGCGCCCAGATCGACATCGACCACCTGTTGTCACCGGGGCGTTGCACCGGGTTCCAGGTCGAGGGATTGCCCGAACCGTAATAGACCAGGTTCAGCGCGGGATCGTAGGAGTACCAGCCCCAGGTGGCGCCGCCGCCGATCTTCCACTGGTCGCCCTGCCAGGTGGAGGTCGACGAATCAGGCCCGACCGGCTTGCCGAGCGAGGTGGTCTTGACCGGGTCGATCAGCGTGTCCGCATCCGGTCCTTCCGAGAAGCCGCGCCAGGCCAGCTTGCCGTCCTTGATGTTGTAGGCGCTGACCCAGCCGCGAACGCCGAACTCGCCGCCGGAAACGCCGATCAGGACCTTGTCCTTGTAGACGAACGGCGCGTCGGTGCCGGATTGGCCCTTGCCGGCCTCGCCGTCCATCACCGACCAGACCTTGGCCCCGGTCTTGGCGTCGAGCGCCACCAGCGTGGTGTCGGCCTGGTG
>JBEKSH010000156.1:0-6524 GCA_049517235.1 Roseiarcus sp.
CGGGCAAGACGACGACGGCGGCCAAGGACACGGCGAAGGCGAAGCCAAGGAACCGACGCATGGGGTCAAACTTTCCAGCCATACCGATCCGGACAGCGGCTGGCGGGAGGGACAAGCCGAAACCGGAAACTGAGCTTTGACCAGTCATCATCCGCGCACAAGCGGTCATCTTCGGCGCGTCGGCCTGAATGATATGAAATGGTCGACGCAATTAAACCGGCCCGCTAATTGTGGAATTCCGCGGCCCCATTGGATGGCTGCTTGACGTTGCCCACTTCTACCCCGCCGCTGACGTAGCCGCCGATCTTCACGCACGCGCCGCTGCCCGGGACCACAACGCCGGCCATGCCGCCGACGTTGCAGGCCTTGAGACGTTCGGGAGGCGCGGACTTCATCGTCGGAAGTTCGGCGCCCCGAGCGCCAACAACCGCGACGATCGCGGCCGCCAAACCTAAGATGCTCGCTATGCGCCTCATCCTGAGCCCCCGCTCAACGCCCGGCCGGCAGGAATCTCACATCAGATATCCAGGCCGGCGCGTCAAGCCGAAGACCCAACGTCGCCGCGCGCCTCGAACGCCGTCAACGGGGCGAGGCCCAAGGCTTGGCCGGCGCCGATCGCGAGGCGTTTGTCAAAGCTGGGTTACGCAAAGCAAGCGTCAATCGGCTCGCGGGCGGCCGCCTCACGCGGTTGACGCGTTCAGCAAACGCGGCGCCATTCCCATCGGCCGTAGGCGCCGGCGACGTATTGCATGCACGGTCCGTAAGGGCTGGGCGCATAATAACCCGGCGCATAATAGCCAGGCGCATAATAACCCGGTCCGGCGACCGCGGAGCCGACGACGGCGCCCGCCGCCACGCCGCCCGCGACGGCGGGTCCCCAACCGTAGCCGCGCCAGCCCCAACCTGGACCGCGCCAGCCCCAACCTCGATATCCCCAGCCGCCGCGCCAACCCCAACCGCCTCGCCACCAGACCTTGTCGATCTGCGTGGACACGACGGATTGCGCCAGGGAAGGCCCCGCGATGGTGAGTGCGGACGCCGGGCTCAAGGAGAGCGCGAGCATGGACGCGCCCGCCAGGGCGGCGATTGAACGGCTTGGTAGACTTCGCAACGACATGACTTCCTCCGCGTCGCCCCAGCACGCGAAGTTATACGCAGCCAGAATGAACGGCCGATGAAGAGGGGGCGATCGCATCGCGGCGGCGCGGTGGCGCGCCCGTGAACCGCGCCCCTCGGCCGAGACACGGCTGATTCAGCGACATGGCGGTTTCGGCGTTGGTTTGGCGGTTTATCGCCGGGCGCCGGATGTTGCAGACGGTCTCGACAAGGGCGCCGAGCGAGCGTCCTAGGCCAGGAAGTGAACGTTGTGCGCGTTCAGACTGGTCGCGCCGACCCCAAGCAACTGAACCATGTCGGTCCCGGTCAGCGTGTCAAAATGGGTGTCCGGGCTTGAACCCATGAACCCGACATTGGCGATCCGGGTGGAGCCCGTTCCATCGTTGTAAGCAACCAGAACGTGCGAGGCGCCGCCGGCGGCGGGGACGCCGGAAAAGATCAAGTGCTCCGAACCCTCCAACGCCGTTGCGAGCGCGCTCGCATTCGCAAAGCTCTGGTCGGTAATCTCCACCAGCGTGACGTCAGCCGCCACATTCGAGCCGGCCGTCTGCGCGCCGATTGCAGCGTCGGCGCCGGCCGCGACGGAGCCGGCGGCGAGCGTTCCGCCGGTCAAGCCGCTTGCGCCGACGGAGAAGTCGACAATGGTTGCAGTCGCTGCTGAGCCGGTCACGAAGTTGGGCGCGACCAGCAAGCCGCTTCCGAATTCGCCTGACCCATCTGCGAACTGGACCGTTACGGGGTTGGCAATGGCAACCGCTGCCGAAGTAAGGGTGACGCCGACCGAGTAATCAGCAACGACGGCGCCGTCGCCGTCCGAGGACATATCAGTGGCCGCGTATGGTTCCGCGCTGTCGATCTTGTGCAGCAAAGTCGCCGCATCGGCGCCGCGCGCGTGATTCTCGATGTGCACGACCATTTCGCTCAGCGGAACGGCGCCGCTCAAGACGCGATGCTCCCAATAGGCGGCCTTGGCCGCGGACGGCCCGTGATCGAAAAGGTCCCGCCAAACCTGATCGACGACGTCCGCCACCCTGTGATGGGCCGCCGGCGAAGCCGGATGACGGACAGGGGCCGAGAGGAGCGGATAGAGCGCTTCCGCCGCCGGATCCTCCGCGAGAAGGTTCCCGATGCAATGGAGAGCCTCGTCGGGCGTTTGGCCCGCGCTGATGATGTGGTCGTACATCGCGTCCCAGTGGGCGAGTTCAGATTCCATCGCGCCGTGATCAAAATAGCCAAGAAAAAGCGCCTGGACTTGATCGTCGACGGCGAGGGTGTCGATAGTTCCCACGGGATCAACTCTTTCCTGCAATCACGCGCCAGGCGACTCGCGGCGCAAAGCCTGGCCCATTCGCCGCGACGATCGCGCGATCTCGTTGCGCGCTCAGTATATATGTGAACTTCGCCAGCACGCCACATGAAATGGCGCAACGATCCTGACGCCGTCCCGTCGGTATGAGCGCAGGCCAGGCGACCAACCAAGCCCGCCCGCCTGTCCGCTCGCGGGCCGACTAGCCATCAAGAAACACCGGCCCGTCGTCGATCCTCGAACGAAAACGCCGGCCGGCGCTCTCTCAGGCGCCGGCGATCCATCGATCGGCGATTTTCAGGATGTGTCGCCGTAACGGCGTAACGAGGCGCAATCCGCAAGAATCAGCGGAACGCGCGCCCGACGGGAGCGGAAAAGTCAACGCGGCGCATGGATCAGGCCGACGGCGCCTTCCTCACCGCGGTCGAATTGAACAGCTCAGCAGCCGTCGAGAACCTGAATGCCGCTGATCAAATTCAGTCCGCCTCGCGCGACCGTTTTGACGATCGCCCGCCCGTCGCACTGTCCGGCGCCGCTCTTGAATTGATAGCGCACGAGATACGAGTCCGCGCCGCTCGGCTGGAGGCTGAGCAGCGCCGGCGGCGAGACGAGGCCGACATAGAAGCGAGTCATTTGATCGGGGGAAAACGGTCCCTTTCGTCGCTCCGGCACAATGAAATTCGCCGCTGAGGCAAATCGGCTCCGGCAATTGCAGAACGTAGCCCGGCTCCGGCATGTCGCCGCGCTGGACGTCCTGAAAATTCGGCGGGCCGGCGAACATCCGATGCGAAAGCACGCCGGTAATGCTGCGCGGTTCCGATTTCGAGAGATCGAAGCAGGCGGCGTCGGCGTTCGCCGCCGCGAGCACGAGGGCCGATGCGAAGGCCTCGGCGAATAACCGGCGCATGAGGTTTCGCCTCCGTGGATGCGAGCTGGATCGCGTTGCCGCAAGACGAAACATGACAGCGAAGCGGTCATCGAGTCCAGCGCCCGGCGCGGAGGCGCATGGGAGCGACGGCGGCGTCGAAAATCAGGGACCGCGCTTTCGGCAAGGACGCGCGGCAGGCGCCGCGGTCTGTGGGCATTGCTGCGCTCGCTGAATTGCGGCGGACGGGACGTCTGCTGCGATGGAAACGCCGACGAAAGCCGAGCGTCGGGCCAGAGGCGCGCAGGCAATGATAAAATAGGGCGTTGTCAGGTAATCCCGGTTTAACCAGCGCGGTTGATTCACCTTGGCGCATGTCCGGGAAAGGGGCGAGCATCAGCGACGGCGGCGATCCCCGCAGAGGCTGAATCCTGGTCGGGACTTTCCAGATGGAACTCCGTCGCTCTTCGACGGCGTCGCCGCGCGGGCCTCCGCCGGGCGGGCGTTCGACGGAAGCCGGGTGGGGAGGCGATCGCCCCGACGGTGCGATCGCGCGGCCTGGAGCGATCATGCGCGCGCTCGACCCTCTCGACGAACCGCTCAACGCAAAGATATTCCGCGCGCCGAAGGAAGCGCGATCGCCACAGGCATCCTGAAAACCCCGATCTGCATTCGTTGGCGCAGATCCGGCCCCGACAAAGCGCCGCGGCGGCGCAAGCAGACAGAGGTGGGCATGTATTCCGTCACCAAGCCGAAGGTCGACTACAATCCGAACTTGCGAGACAGTCCCAACGTGTTTCGCGACAAGTTTTCTTCCCTGTCGGACGAAAAATGGAAGGCCATTTGGCTCTCCACGGAAAAAGGAACAAATATTTCGGGGGTAGAGTTCCCCACGATTCCCGACCAGCAATTGCAATTGCGAATTCACGGGTCGTCGTCATGGGAAATATCGATGGGGGAGGCGTTCAGCTTCTACAGTTTCATCAAATCACAGATTGACCTCGGCGCCGTCGAATCGCCACGGTTTCTGGACTTTGGATGCGGCTGGGGGCGTATGACGCGGCCATTCCTGAGAGACTTCGACCTCGACAAGATGTTCGGCTTCGAACCAAACCTGTTGCTCGCGACCGTCGCCCGTTCCTTGAACCCATACGTCCCGGTGCTTTCCGGAGGGTTCACGCCGGACGGCTCGATCCCGAAGAATTGGTTCGATTTGGTCATCGGGTGGTCGATTTTTTCCCACCTCTCCGATTCCTCCCTGCGGGAGTGGCTCAGAGAAATCTCGGAAGTCCTCAGACCGGGCGGCACGGCGGTTTTCACGACTTGGGGCTTGCGATTCTTGCGCCGGCTTCAAATGGACCAGAAGGAACTTGAGGACGGCAAGGACGTCCATTGGTATTCAAGGAAGTGCATCGAAGGAGCTGGTGATCTAACCGCGCGAATTGCAGCTTATGAGCGCGGCGAATTCGTCTGGTTCGCCTTCACGGATTCCAAAGTTTATGGAGAAGCGTTCTTCGGCGAGCGCGCCCTTCGTCAGATGATCAGCGAGGAGGGGCTGCCATTGACGGTTGTCGGCTTTGACGTCTCGTCGCTCTCCCAGGACGTGTTCCTATTGCGCCGCTCCAGTAGCTAAGAAGCCAGCCTTGAAAGGCGGCGGCTTCGCCCGAAGAGGCGGTTCATTTGCCGCGACGCCTGGTTCCTGGCCTGGGCGCGGCGGCGCGAAAGGAAATGCCTGATGTCAGACGCCCAAAGCAGCGCATATCACTTTGAGCGCGCCGGCTTCTGTCCCGCCTGCGACCGGGACACTGTCTTTAGGGCGAATGGCCCGTATTTTCGCAACACCCTTCGATGCGCATTCTGCAATTCTGTTCCCAGAAATCGCGCGATGATGAACGCTTTGTCCCAGTATTATCCTCAATGGCGTTCGCTAACGATCCACGAAAGTTCGCCGGGATGGGACATCGTCAGTCATCGGCTCGCCAGAGAGTGCGCTCATTATGTCGCGTCGCAATTTGAGCAAGACAAGGAACTAGGAAGCGTCGTCGAAGGAACCAAGCTGCCGTGCAAGCGCTACGTTGTCGAAGACCTGGAAAATCAAACCTTCCGGGACGGGCAGTTCGATCTTGTCATTACGCAGGACGTTTTCGAGCATATCTTCAAACCGAATTTGGCGATCAAGGAGATCGCGAGAACCCTGCGGCCTGGCGGAGCGACGCTGCTGACGGTTCCGATCGTCATGCGCTCGAATCCATCGCGACGGCGCGCACGGTCGAACGACGGAAGAATCGTGAATCTCCTCGAGCCGCAATTCCATGGAAATCCGGTCAGTTCGGAGGGAGCTTTGGTGACCGTGGACTGGGGCTATGATATTTGCGCGTATCTACAGCATCACTCGGGCCTGTCGTTTCTCATGCTGAAGATCGAGGACATGAGCAAAGGGATAAGTGGCGATCTCACCGAAGTGTTGATCGGGACGAAGCGACCGATCCCCGATCTGTAGCCGAAGCCGCGGCGATGGACGGCGGCCGGAGGAATGAATCGCGCGGTTGCGGAGAGACGCCCGTTCTCACCCAGGGTTCACACTCATTGACATTGGCCGAGTAACTGGCGCACCGATCGGTCATGGCGGGCGAAGATGCGGCAAAGCCCGGTCCAGCGCCGAATCAACAAGCTCCATCGCATGCGTGGCGAGGCTCTGAGTTTAATCTGATGGGTTTCCGGGCATTTCCAACGCGTCGCGGCTTGCTTCAGATTCTGACGGGCTGGGCGGCCGTCACCGTTGCGCCTCGCTCCGCGCGGTCGCGAGCCAATCGTCCAAGCGTCGGCGCGATCCGATGGGACGCCTGGTATGATCCGGCGGAAGGCGATGTCGCGCGCGCGGTGGAGGCGGCGCTCGGGCCGGCACCGTATCATGACAGGATGCCGTTCTTTGGGCGGGAGATCGCGCCCGACAGCGTCCGAATCGACGGGGATTCGCAGGACGTCATCGATCGCGAGATCGTCTCGGCCTCCCGCGCCGGGTTGGATTACTGGGCATTCATGGGCTATGCTCCGGGTGATCCCATGACCAACGCGCTCGACCTCTATCTTTCCAGCGCTCGCCGACGCGAGATCGGGTTCTGCATGATCGGCAGCATCGCCAACGGCGGAAGCCCTGGACGAGTTTCCAGGAGAACGACGCATGAGCTCGCGTTGATGAAGGAGGAAGGTTACGTCCGTGTTTTGGACGGGCGACCG
>JBEKSH010000157.1:0-6459 GCA_049517235.1 Roseiarcus sp.
CGCGCAGTTCGAAGCTGCGGGCTTTCTGCGCTTGCGCGATGGCGACGGCGGTGAGGAAGCATTCCTTGGCGGGAGCGGGGTTCGACGCATCCTTCTTGAGCAGGATTTCGCCGCGTGTGCGATGGGTCTCCGCGTCGAACCAACGATGCCCGGTGCGCGCGGATTCCGTGAGCGCCTGATCGATGGTGGCGAGAGCGGCATCGGTCTCGCCAGTTTCTGCTTCGGCTTCGGCAAGCGCGGTCCTGATGAACGGGCCAAAACAGCGGATTTTCACTTGATCCAGCAACGCGGCGCCCCGGCGCATTTGCGCGAGGCCCGCGTTGCGATCGCCAGCTTGCCAAGCGGTCCAACCCTCGTAGAAAACGCCCCAGGTCTTCCACAGTTCCATATCGTGATCGCGGGCGAGGCCGGCGAGCGTCCCGGCATGGTGCGCGGCGCGAGCAAAGTTTCGACCCATCATCTCGCACAAGAACGCGTGAGAGTGTCCGTAGGCGGTCGTGGCGACGTGCTGGATTTGCGCCATGCGCGCGATCATGTCGTCGATGAGCCGGCGCGTGCGATCGACTTCGCCGAGCGGCCATAGCGCGAAGGTCAAATAGGCCATCGCGGAGACGCCCTGATCCTGGCCGAAACGGAAGGCGAGTTCGGCGTCGCGTTGCGGGTCGAAAATCGCGAGCGCTCGTTCGAAATGGGCGCGCGCGCCGACAAAATCTCCGGCGAACCAGGCGGTTATGCCATTGACGCGATGCGCGACGCCAGCCTCAGGCGAATCCGGCCGCGCCTCGACGCCGCGCATGAACTCGTCGGCCGATTCCCGCATTGGCTCCAGTTCGCCACGAATATATGACCCGACCCACAAGCCCCAGGCGGCGGAAAACCGTTCCGGCGAATTCCCGACCGCCGCCAGCTCCCGCGCGCGCTCGAACGCCGCGGTGGTTTCCGCCGCCCCGTGGCCGCGCGCCGCGATCAACGCGTTGCCATAGGAGACTTGCAGTTGAACGCGGTGCTTGCGCGAGGCGGTCGCGGCCTTGACCGCGTCGGTTTGCGCGAGCGCGTCGAACAGCGCCTGCGCCTCCGCGATCTCCTGAAACTCCGCCGTCGGCGCAAAGCCTTCGAGCGCGGGGCCGAGCGCGGCGTGCGCGTCGGCGTCGCGGCCGGTCGCGCGATAGAGCTTGGCGAGGCAGAGCGCGGCCCGCAGCTCGAAGCTGCGGGCTTTTTGATGATGCGCGATGGCGATGGCGGTGAGGAAGCATTCCTCAGCGGGGGCGGGATTCGAAGGGTCCTTCCTCAGCAAGATTTCGCCGCGAATGCGGTGGGTCTCCGCGTCGAACCAGCGCTGTCCGGTGCGATGGGAGTCTGCGAGCGCCTGCTCGATGCTGGCCAGGGCGGCTTCCGTCTCGCCGGTCCGCGCTTCCGCTTCCGCCCGAGACGTATTGACGAGCGGCTGAAAAATCTCGACGCCGTTCTGATGAAACAAGTCGGCGGCTCGGCGCATATTCGAGAGACCGACTTCCGGGAGCCCGGATTGCAATTCCACCCAGGCTTCCGCGAACGCCCCGAAACTGATCCACAAGCCGATCCCATGCTCGTGTGCGACGCTGGAGAGCGCTTTGGCGATCGGCGCCGCGCGGCCGGCATTTCGTCCGACAATCTCGAACATCACATTGTGCATGAGCCCATAAGTCGAGCTCGCAAGGTGCTCCAGTTGCTCGGCTCGCGTCGCCATCGCGCCCACGAGCTCTCGCGCGCGATCGACCTCGCCGAGCGGCCAAAGCGCGATGGCCAAATAGGCCATCGCGGAAACGCCGACATCCTGGCCGAAGCGGAAGGCGAGGTCGCGGTCTCGCTCCGGCTCGAAAATCGCCAAGGCCTGTTCGAGGTGCGCGCGAGCCTCAACGAAATTTCCCGCAAACCAAAGCGTCACTCCGTTGGCCCGATGCGCGATGCCCGCCTCCGGCGATCGTGGCTGCGACGCACAGTCGCCCAGGAGCGCCTCAGCGGCCTTGCGCATCGCCGCCAGCTCGCCGCGCACATAGCTTCCCGCCCAGAGCCCGTAATTGACCGAGTGGCGTTCCGACACGTCCGCGTGGCCCGCGGCCAGTTCGTGCGCGCGCCGGAAGGCCGCGGCGGTTTCGGGCGCCGCGTGACCGTGCGCGGCGATCATCGCGTTTCCGTATGAGACCTGGAGACGCAGGCGCCCGCCCGGCCTCTCCTTCTCCCCCGCGCCCGCGGCCTCCGTCATGTCGATCGCCTTGCCCAGATGCGCGATCGCTTCCTTGAACGCCGAGCGGCGCAGCGCGAGGTCGCCCGCCTTGCCCCAATATTCGATCGCGGGTTCGGTGAGGCCCGCTTGCGTGAAGTGATGGGCGAGCAGTTCCGGTTCGGCCTCGGCGACGGCCGCGAATTTTTCGCGCAGGGTTTCGGCGATGCGGCGGTGCAGGATTTGCCGCCGGCTCTTCAGCAAGCTCTCGTAGGCCGTGTCCTGCACGAGCGCGTGCTTGAACGCATAGCGCGCGGCGGGCGGCTCGCCGGAGCGAAAGACGAGTTCGGAATCCTCCAATTGCGCGAGCGCCGCGCGAAGCGTCGCCTCGTCGCGGCCGACCACCGCATGCAGCAGCAGGTAGGAAAACTCTCGCCCGATCGCCGCGCCGATCTGCGCGATCTCCTTCACCGCGGCGAGACGATCGAGCCGCGCCATCAGCGAATCCTGCAACGTCGAGGGAATCGCCAAGGGCGGCAGCGGGCCATCGAGGCGGTAGCGCTCGCCGTCCTCGATCAGCAGCCCGGATTCCAGCACGTTCTTGGTCAGCTCCTCCACGAACAAAGGCACGCCGTCGGTCTTGGCGACGATCTGCGCCATCACTTCGGCGGGCAGCTTGCGCCCGCCCGTGACGCGCTCGACGAGGGTTTCCGCCTCAGTGCGGTCGAGGCGCTGAAGCGTGATCGTCGCGACGTCGGGCAGGCCCGTCCAGGGCGCCTCGAACTCCGGGCGGAAGGTGACGAGCAACAACACCGGCAGCCGCCGCACGCGCTCGATCGCGAGATCGAGCACTTCGAGCGAGGTCGCGTCCGCCCAATGCGCGTCCTCGAACAGCATCAGCACCGGTTGCTTCCGGGCGAGACCCTCCATTTGATCGAGCAAAGCCGAAAGCGTCTGGCGGCGCTGCTGGGCCGGCGAGAGGTTTAGCGCGCGATAGCGTTGGCCCAGCGGGATCGACAGCATCGAGGCGATCAGCGGGGCGACCTCGTTCATCCGATCGGTGGCGAGGCCGAGCACCTTTTCCAGCTTGTCGAGCTTGACCTCCGGATTCTCCTGCGGCGCGATGCCCGCCGCGCGCTCCAATTGCTGCACGAAGGGATAGAGCGCGCTGTCGCGGTGATAGGGCGAGCATTGATAGCGCAGCCGCGTGTGCGGCCGATCCGCCACCTGCTCGGCGAGCCAGGCGGAAAAGCGCGACTTGCCGATGCCCGCCTCGCCGGAGATCAGCACGATCTGGCCTTGCCCCGCCCAGGCCCGGCGTTGGCGCGCGAGCAAGTCGGCGCTTTCGGCCTCGCGCCCGACGAAGCCGGTGAGCCGCGCCGCGTGCGCCGCGTCGAACCGGCTGTCGCTCGCGGAGACGCCCAGCGCCGCCCAGGCCTCGACCGGTTCGGCCAGGCCCTTCACCACATGCCGGCCGAGATCGCGCAGTCGAAAGCGGTCGCCGAGCAGCCGGCGCGTCGCCGCCGCGACCACGACGCCGCCCGCCTCGGCGAGGCCCTGCAGCCGCGCGGCGAGATTGGGCGTGTCGCCGACGACCGCCTGCTCTTGCGCCGAGCCCTGTCCAACCAGATCGCCGACGACGACGAGGCCGGTCGCAATGCCGACGCGCACGGCGAGTTTTTCGCGCGCGCGCGTTTGCAGCCCCGCCACCACCTCCGATATTTCGAGCCCCGCATGCACCGCCCGCGCCGCGTCGTCCTCGTGCGCATGGGGAAAGCCGAAATAGGCCAAAATGCCGTCGCCCATGAACTTGGCGACGAAGCCGTCGTAGCGCGCGACCACGCCCGAACAGGCGTCCTGATAGGCGCGGATGACCTGGCGCATGTCCTCGGGATCGAGCCGCGCCGAAAGCGCGGTCGAGCCGACGAGGTCTGAGAACATCACCGTGAGCTGGCGCCGCTCGGCGGCGTCGGCGGGCGCGGGCGTCGGCGTTGGCGGCGGGCCGGTCGCGACAGGCGCGGCCGACGAAGCGACCGGTTTCGCGATGGCGGCCAAAATCTTGCGCCGATGCCCGACGATCGCGACGCCGAGTTCTTTCAGGTCGTCCGCGGTGAGGTCGGGCAGCACCGTCGCGTCGATTTCATTTTCGCGAAACGCGTCCTCGTATTGCCCAAGCCCGATGCCGCGCAGCCAAGCCCCGACATCCATGCGCAGTCCCCAAACAATCCAGGTCGATGATGGTCCGGGAGAAACCGCGTGTCCAGCGCATTGGTCTGAAACGCCGCTGGTCGAAATCACTCATTCATCGCTTGGGCACCAAGCGTCTGATCTTAACCGTCAGTCGCCGTAATCGGCGGGATCGAACACCCGTTTGGTCGAGCAGAATTCGCAGGTCACGCCGATCATTCCGTCGTCCCCGACCATGTCGGCTCGCTCGGCGGCGGTGAAGCTGTGCAGCATCGCGTCGATGCGCCCGGTCGAGCAGCGGCAGGCGTCGCGTAAGGTTCCCGGCTCGAACACCCGCACGCCGCGCTCGTGGAAAAGACGATAGAGCAGCCTTTCGCTCGACAGCCTCGGATCGATCAGTTCGTGATCCTCGGTGCTCGCCGCCAGCACTTTGGCTTCGGTCCAATGGTCGTCTTCGATCACCATGTCGCGCAGGGCGCCGGGCGGCGCGTCGCCGGGATCGAGATCGGCCAGGCGGCGCCGCTCGGGCGAATCGGGAAGGAACTGCGCCATCAGGCCGCCGGCCCGCCAATGCGCGCCGCTCGGCGTGACGATTTCGCCCACGGCGAGGCGCACGAGGGTTGGAATCTGTTCGGAACGCTGAAAATACTGGTGCGCCGCTTCCTCGAGTCCTTGGCCGTCCAGCCCGATCACCCCCTGGTGGCGCGACAGGCCCGCGCCCGGATCGATGGTGAGGGCGAGATGACCGGCGCCCAACAGATCGCCCGAGCGCGCCGCCCCGCCCGCCCGCGCCAGTTTTCCGGCGTCGAAGCGCGCCAGCGCGCGCAAATTCGAGGGCGCGTCGAAGTCGACGATCAGCATGTTCACCACGCCGTCGGTCTTGGTCTGCAATTGAAAGCTGCCCTCTCGCTTGAGCGCCGAGCCGAGCAGGACGGTCAGCGCCGCCGCCTCGCCGACCAGCCGGGCGATCGCCTCGGGATAGGCATGGCGCTTGAGGATCGCGTCGACGGCCGGGCCGAGGCGGACGATGCGCCCGCGCGTGCTCAACGGCTCGACCAGAAACGGCAAGACGATGTCGTCGCGTCCGGCGTCCGAAACGGGGCGCGAGGGCGGTCTCTGGCTCATGAACCGGGCGCTCCCAGACACCAGGCGAGAATGCCCTTCTGAGCGTGCAGGCGGTTTTCCGCCTCGTCGAACACCACCGATTGCGGGCCGTCGATGACCTCGTCGGTGACTTCCTCGCCGCGATGGGCGGGCAGACAATGCATGAAGATCGCGTCGGCCGCGGCGGCGCTCATCAGGGCGCCGTTGACCTGATAGGGCGCGAGCAAATTGTGACGCCGCCCCTCGTCCTCGTCGCCCATCGAGACCCAGCAATCGGAGATCACGGCGGCCGCGCCGGCGACGGCGGCGAACGGGTCCTCGCCGAGCGTGACTTTCGCCCCCATCGCCACAGCCTGTTCGAGGCGCTCGCGCCGCGGCTGCAACGGGCCCGGGCAGGCGATGTCGAGCGAGAAATCGAAGCGCTGCGCCGCGTCGATCCAGGAGGACAGGACATTGTTGTAGTCGCCGCTCCAGGCGATCTTGCGCCCGCGTATCGGTCCGCGATGCTCCTCGAAGGTGAGAACGTCGGCCATCACCTGGCAGGGGTGCGAGCGCTTGGTCAGGCCGTTGATGACGGGAACGGTGGCGTAGCGCGCGAGCTCCTCCATCGCCTCATGTTCGAGGACGCGGATCATGATCGCGTCGACATAGCGCGACAGCACCCGCGCCGTATCGGGGATGCTTTCGCCGCGCCCAAGCTGCATTTCCGCGCCGGTGAGCATGATCGTCTCGCCGCCCAGTTCGCGCATCGCGACGTCGAAGGACACGCGGGTGCGCGTCGAAGGCCGGTCGAAGATCATCGCCAGCGTCTTGCCGGCCAATGGCCGCGAGAACGGCGGCTCGCCCTTGACGCGCGCCGCCTTCATCGCCGCCGAGACGGCCAGCATATCGCGAAGCGTCGCCGCCGGCACTGTCAGAAGATCGAGAAAGTGCCGAACTTGCGCGCCATTCTGCAAAACGCTCATTCG
>JBEKSH010000158.1:0-6396 GCA_049517235.1 Roseiarcus sp.
CGGTCGCGATCATCGAGCCGCTGCAGACTTTGTGCGTCTATCTGACCGCCCGGGGCCATCTCTTGCTGGGGATACTCGGCTTCGTCGCGCTGAAGTTTTTCGGCCTGGGCCTGATCGCCGTGATGTTCGATCTGACGCGCGAAAGACTGCTGTCGATGCCCTGGTTCGCCTGGGTCTATGCGAAATTCGTCGCGTTCCACGCTTTCGCCCATGACCTCATCGCGCCTTACAAGGCGGCGGTGGCCAAAGAAATGCGCGGCTTACGCGAATGGGCGCGCGCCGCCTGGGTCAGGTTTCGCACGCGCGAGACCGTCAGCGACGGTTGATCGTTCATCGCGCCGCCAGCCGCGCCCGCGGATGGGCGGCGCGATAGGCTTCCATCAGGCGCGCGCTGTCGACGGCGGTGTAGATCTGCGTCGTCGAAAGCGAGGAATGGCCCAGCAATTCCTGGATCGTGCGCAGATCGCCGCCGCGCCCGAGCAAATGGGTGGCGAAGGAATGGCGCAAGGCGTGCGGCGTCGCGCTGTCGGGCAGGCCGAGCGCGCCGCGCAGCCGCTCGACCGTCAGCTGGATGATGCGGGGCGAAAGCGGGCCGCCTTTGGCGCCGACGAACAGCGGCCCCTCCGGATTTAGCGCATAGGGGCAAAGGCTGAGATAATTCTCCACCTCCGCCCGCACCGGCGCAATGACCGGCGCGCTGCGCGTCTTGTGGCCCTTGCCGACGATCGTCACGCTGTCGACGCCGCCGATCGGCGCGTCGCGCCGGCGGATCGACAAGGCCTCGCTGATGCGCAGGCCCGCGCCGTAGAGCAGGGCGAGAACCGCGGCGTCGCGCGCCAGGATCCACGGATCGCGCGCTTCGCCGTCGCGTGTTTGCGGATTGGTCATCGCCTTGGCGTCGCTCTCGCCGAGCGGCTTGGGCAGGCCGCGCGCGATGCGCGGCGCCCGGATCGCCGAGAAGGCCGAGGCGCGGCCGGCGCCTTCGCGCTCGAGGCAGCGCGCCAGCGATCGCAGGGAGGCCAAGGCGCGCAACAGCGAGCGGCCCTCGACGCCGTCGGCGCGCCGGCGCGCCAAAAAGGCGCGCAGATCGGACGGCGCGAGGCCGACGAAATCGGCGACCGCCGGCGGCGCGCCGAACCTTTCGCTCAAGAATCCCAAGAATTGCCGGACGTCGCGGCCGTAGGCGTCGAGCGAATGGGGCGAAAGCCGCCGCTCGTGGCCGAGATGGCGCAGCCACGCGAAAACCCTCGCGCGCAGGTCCGGCGCGGCGGAAAAAGCGGCGAGGAGAGCTTCGGCGTCGACGGTTTTAAGCATCGAAGCAGAATGCGCCGGCATGCTTAACCGAGCGTTGCGGCCAAAATTGACGCTAGCGAGGCGGCGCATTATAATGCGCATCGCCAATCGCGGAGCGGGGCATTGGAAACCAACACCCGCAGGATAATCGCCCGACTGGAGCGCGAGAACTGGTCCAAGGTTGGCGGTGGGAATCACGACAAGTTCGTAAATTCGGCGCGCGAAGGCGTGTTGATCATCGTGCCGCGCCATCGAACTGTTTCGCCGGGCGTAGCGCGCGACATCGCCAAGAAGGCCGGCTGGATATGAAAGGGGGATGCGGTGGCTGACTATGTCGGAATCATCGACGAAAGCGGCGGGACCTGGGGCGTGCGAATTCCCGATTTACCCGGCTGCTATGGAGCCGGCGGCAGCGCCGAAGACGCCATTCGCGACGCGGCCTCGGCCGCACGTGAATGGATCGAGCATCAGACCGGCGGCGCCAGGACGCTGCCCAAAGTCCGCACGACCGCCGACATTCTGGCTGCGGGCGATATCGACACCGCGGCGGGCGAAGCGGCGGTGATCATTCCCGTCCTGATTGACGATGGACGCACGGTGCGGGCGAATCTCACCTTCGACGCCGGGCTGTTGCGCGCGATCGACGCGGCGGCGAGTCAACGGGGATTGACCCGCTCGGCGTTTCTGGCCAGCGCCGCGCGGGAGAAAATTGAAGCGCGGCGGTGAATGGCGCGGCACTCTTCGGGGCGACACATCGCGGATGTCGCTCAAAGCGCCTGGCCGGCTCAGATGGCGGCGATTCTCGGTTATGATCGGCAAATTCATAGCAGGTGAAGCGAATCGGCCGCAGCGGCCATAATGATTGCCGTAGCACCAACGACCGCCGCCCCTCATCGCAACCCCGGAGGCCCGCCGCCCGACCGATGTCCTTCCTCCACACGCCCTACGCCTCCGGCAAGCCGCCGTTCTCCATCGGGCTTGCGCCCCTCGATCCGGCGCGCTGGATCGAGCAGGACGCGCTGTTGGCCGAACAGCTGGCGCTGAAGGAGGCTATTCTCGCGCGAGAAGGCGCCGCCGCTTTCGGCGCGCTCGCGGGCTCGGAGGCGGGGCAGGCGGAGGTTCTGGAGCTGCTCGCCGCGCACCTGCCGCTCCGCTATCCCCAGGCATACCGGCGCGAGGGCGGCGCCCTTCGCGTGCTGCCCGGCGATCGTCTCGTCGCGTTCGGCGGCGAGCCCGCCTTGCTGACGGCTTCGCGCCTGGTGCAGGAAGATCTCTTGCTGATGCGGCGCCACGAGGACGGCTGGCGGCTCGTCGCCGGCTCCTTGTGCTTCCCTTCGACCTGGGTGCTGGCTGAGAAGCTCGGCTGCGACATGGACGCCATCCATGGCCCCGTGCCGGGCTATGCCGGCAAAATGGCGGAGATGATCGCGCGCATCTTCGACAATCTCAAAGTCGAGCAGCCCGTCGAGCGTTGGAACTGGTCGATCTATGGCGACGCGCGGCTGCGCTACGCCCAGTCGAAGCAGGATCCGCTGGAGCGATTTCCGCCGGACGAGGCCGTGTCCAAGCGCGCGCATGTCAGGGTGGAGCGCCAGACTCTGCGCCGCCTGCCGCGCAGCGGCGACATCCTGTTCACCGTGCGCGTGCACCTCGATCCGGTTTCCGCCTTCGCGCGCTATGCGCGCGGCCGCGAACTGGCGCGCGCGCTGCACGATCAGCTTGCGGCGCTGAGCTCGGCGCAGCTCGCCTATAAAGGTCTCGTCGAAGCGCGCGAGCGGCTGCTCGCCGCCCTCCTCGCCCTCGTTGAAACGCCGGGTCAGTAGCGAGGGTCGGCGGCTTCGGCCCTGATCGGCATTGGCTCCGCCCCGGCGATGAAGGCGACGCCCATCGCGCCGTCGTGTCGCCAGATCCGGCGCGCGCGATGCCGGCTGTCGTCGCCGGAAAAGCTGCTGACCAGCAGATCGAACTCCGAGGGAACGATCGACAGGTCGTCCGCCTCGATCCGGGCGCCCAGCGGCGAAATATTGCGCACGACCGCTTCCAGCGAAGAATAGCCGCCGTTGAAAACGAAACGCGCGTTAAGGTAGCAGCGGCGCCGTTCCGCGGCGCGCGGTTTGAACTCGGCCATGTTACGGTCCCCACATTGGTTGAGAACCTCTAAACTTACCGGATACGCCCGCCCGGCGGCGCCGGCAACCGTTATTGCGTGGCGTGGTGAACGCGCGGCGCGCCGGGCGGGTCTCGATAAAGTCCAAATGGCGCCTATAGAAACGGCGCGAACCGGGGACCGCCTTGATGCAGGACGACGAAGCCAATCGATTTTCCGCGCGCGCCTCCCGTTACGCGCGCCTCGGCGCCAACGCCGGCGCTCTCGCCGCGCGAATGGCGTCCAACCGGGTCACCGGCGCGCGCGGTGGGGACGCGCAGGCGCTCGCCCGCGCGCTCGGCTCCCTCAAGGGGCCGCTGATGAAGGTCGCGCAGATGATGGCGACCATTCCCGAGGCGTTGCCGGCCGATTACGCCGAGGAGTTGATAAAGCTGCAGTCGCAGGCGCCGCCGATGGGCGCGGGCTTCGTCAAGCGGCGCATGCAGGCCGAACTCGGCGTCGACTGGCGGCGGCGCTTTTCCGAGTTCAACCTGTCCCCGGCCGCCGCCGCCTCGCTCGGCCAAGTGCACCGCGCCGCGAGTATCGAGGGCGAGCGCCTCGCCTGCAAGCTGCAATATCCCGACATGGCTTCGGCGGTGGAGGCCGACCTCGTCCAACTCGATCTGTTGTTCTCCATCCATCGCCGCATGGGTCCGGCGATCGACACGCGCGAGATCGCGCGCGAGATCGGCGCGCGCATCCGCGAGGAGCTCGACTATTTCCGCGAGGCCCGGCTCGCCCGGCTCTATCGGAACATGCTCGCCGGCCGGCCGCTGGTGCGCGTGCCGCGCATTTTCGACGCGCTGTCGACGCGGCGCCTGTTGACCATGCAATGGCTCGACGGCGACAGGCTGACGGATTTTCAAGATGCGCCGGCCGAGCCGCGCAATACAATCGCGATGGCCTTGTTCGACGCTTGGTGGCTGCCGTTCTCCAAGTTTGGCGTCATTCATGGCGATCCGCATCTCGGCAACTATACAGTCGTCAGTTCGGGCCAGGGCGACAGCCGGCGCGTCGAGGCGGTCAATCTGTTCGACTACGGCTGCGTCCGCATCTTTCCCGCCGGCTTCGTCGGCGGCGTCGTCGAGCTCTATGAGGGCCTGAAGCAAGGCGACGAGGCGCGGGTGGTTCACGCCTACGAAATATGGGGCTTCACCAGGCTGTCGCGCGAAACGATCGCGGCGCTGAATGTCTGGGCGCGCTTCATCTACGGGCCGTTGGTCGACGACCGCGTGCGCAGCATCGCCGACGGCGTCAAGCCCGGCGAATACGGCCGGCGCGAGGCCTTCGCGGTGGCGCGCGCCCTCAGGGCGCAGGGGCCGCTCAAGGTGCCGCGCGAATTCGTTTTCATGGACCGCGCCGCGATCGGTCTTGGCGCCGCCTTCCTGCGGCTTCGCGCCGAGCTCAATTTCCATCGCCTGTTCGAGGCGGCGATCGAGGGGTTCAAGATCGACGCGGTCGCCGAGCGGCAGAGGGAGGCGCTCGAGGCGGTCGGCCTCGACGCGGCCGAGCAACAGTCCGACCGTTAAGGACGGCGATCGATTCGACGACCCGCGCGTTCAGAGCTTCCACAGGAACGGCAGGCGCGGCGCGATCACATAGTTTAGCTGGACGAGCACGACAAAGCCGATGCCCAGCGGAATGCTGAACAAGCCCAGAGCCGCGCCCAACGCGTAGAGCGCTTGTGCGACAATGACGCGCCGCCGAAACGCTCGCGAAAAATGCTCCGGCGCATCGGGCTTGATGAGCCCGGCGCGATCGGCGTAGATCACGCAGGCCATGATGCTGACGCCGCAAAGCACGATATTGAACCAATAGATCAGGAACGCCGTTTCGTAGGTGATGAAGTCCGCGAGCAGCCGCGTCGAGAACGGAAGGGCCGTCACACAGGCGAGGAACGCAAAGTGCAGCCAACTCAGGTCGCGATCCGCGCGCGCGAGATAATTGAGATGGGTCTGCTGTCCGACCCAGAAAATACCCAATGTCATGAGGCTCATGAGCCAGGTGACGATGCGCGGCGCGAGAGCGGCGAGGCCGGCCCAAAGCTCAGCTTCCGAATGAATGTCGAGCTTGTCGGGAATGTGAATCTCGAGAACCAGCACGGTCATCGCAAAAGCGAAGATGCCGTCGCTGAGCGCCGCGATGCGGCCAAGGTCCTGCGCGGCGATGCGATTGTAGACGGTCATGGCGCGAGCTTCGCCGCGGCGGGATTGCGCCGCCGATGATAGAGGAGCCCGCCGACGATCGGCAAGGGGCGCAACAGCGGGATCGCCTGGTTTTCTTGCGCCGGCAAGAAGAAACCCGGCGCGCTAGCCGGCGCGCTCCGGGACATAGGCCGCGCCCCGCTCGCGCATCAATTGCGCGATGTGGCCGCGCAAGGCGGCGACGCCCTCGCCGGTGCGCGCGGAGGTGAAGAACGCTCCGGGATAGGCGGCGGGATGGGCGCGCAGCGCCTGCAGCGTCGCTTCGACGCGCGCCGGCTGATCGGCCGGCTTGACCTCGTCGCGCTTGGTCAGGACGACGGCGTAGGAGACGGCGGACGCATCGAGCCGCTTCATCGTCTCGACGTCGCTGTCTTTCAGGCCGCGCCGGCCGTCGACCAGGACGAAGGCGCGCATCAGCGAGGCGCGTCCGCGCAAATAGTCGCGCGTCAACTGCCCCCAGGACGCGGCCTTGCTCTTGTTGACCGCCGCGTAGCCGTAGCCGGGCATGTCGACCAGCGTCAATCGCCCGCCAAGATCGAAGAAGATCAGCTCCTGCGTGCGCCCCGGCGTGTTCGACGTGCGCGCCAGACTCTGGCGCCCGGTCAGCGCATTGACCAGCGACGACTTGCCGACGTTCGAGCGCCCGGCGAAGGCGATCTCCGGCGCGCCGATCGGCGGCAGGCCGTCGGACCTGGCGGCGGCGAAAAAGAAGTCGCAGGGACCGGCGAACAGTTTGCGGCCCGCCTCGATCAT
>JBEKSH010000159.1:0-6389 GCA_049517235.1 Roseiarcus sp.
CGCGGAGGAAGCGCCGGTCTCGTCGCCGACGCGCAGCGGAATGCCGATCGAACTGCGCGGCGTTTCCAAGGCGTTTGGCCAACGCGAGGTTTTGAAAGGCCTCGATCTGACCGTCAGGGCGGGCGAATTCGTGGTCGTGGTCGGACGCTCGGGCGGCGGAAAATCGACCCTTCTGCGGCTTGTCGCCGGCCTCGATCAGCCAAGCGCGGGCGCCATCGCCATCGACAATCAAGCAGTTGTCGGGCCGCCGCGCGCCGCGCGGATGATGTTCCAGGACGCTCGCCTTTTGCCGTGGCAAACAGTGATCGCCAATGTCGGCATCGCGCGCGGGCCGGAATGGCGTCGCCGTGCGCTGGAGGCGCTCGGCGCGGTCGGTCTGGCCGAACGCGCCGAAGACTGGCCGCGAATCCTGTCGGGCGGACAGCGCCAGCGCGTCGCCCTCGCGCGCGCGCTGGTCAGTCGCCCCAGCGTTCTGTTGCTCGACGAGCCGTTTGGCGCGCTCGACGCATTGACGCGCGTCGAAATGCACCGCCTCCTCGAAGGCCTGTGGCGCGAACATGGGTTCACGGCGATCCTGATCACCCACGACGTCGCCGAGGCGGCGGCGCTCGCCGAGCGAGTGCTGGCGCTGCGCGAGGGGACGATCGCCCTCGATCTGACGATCCCGCACAAGAAACAGCGGCGCGCGGCTAGCGCTACGGAACTCGCCGCCTTGCAGGCGCGCATCCTGGCGGCGGTTTGACCGGCGCCGAGCCTTGCTTTTGCGCCTCGAACAGGCAAGCGGATCAAAAGAATTCGAACTCGCCGGCGATGCTGGAGTTCGAAACCGGCGTTGTCTCGAGCTGCGAGACCAGCCGCGCTGCGAGGTCGGAAAGAAGAACGGCGCGCGAGGCCGAATGCGGGTTCAGCAGCCATTGCGCGGGCGCGTCCCCGCTGAGAGCCTCCGCAAAGTCGGCGATCGCCGACAGGGTCTGGCCCAGGCGATCGAAATGCTGCAATTCATGCACGGCGTCGCTGTCCCGCATGCCGCCGCCCGAAACCAGGCGCCCAACCACCAGCTGCAGCCTTTCGACCGTATGCGTAAGGTCGCGCAATTCCTTGCCCATCCGCCGCAGCAGATCGGCGACCGGCATCGCCCGGGAATGCGACGTCGCGCTAAATTTCGATTCCATGCTCACGCTCCCCCTCGGACGCCGTCAGAACAGTTCGACTTCGCCGCCGCCCCACGCGCGGGGCGCAACATTGGCGCTTGGCGCGGCGAACGCCTCGTCTTTCCTTAGCGCGGTCGCACGCGCGCGCCCCGAGACCGGCCAGAACTGGATGCGGCGGCCGCGATCGCCGCCGAGGCTGCCCCCGACATGGGCAATTCCCTCGTGGTGAAGAAAGCGCACGGCGAACCGACTGTTGAGGGCGCCGACGTCGCATAATCCGCGCACCGTCGCCGAACCGCCGAACAGCTTGGCCTGCAACCGCTCGCGACGCGCGCCACGGCGCAACAGATCGTTGACCAGAAGCTCCATCAGGTGAACGCCGTAACTCTCCGCCTCGCGGCTTTTCGATCGATTGTCGATCCCCGGCAACAGAAAGTGATTCATGCCGCCGACCTGCGCCTCGGGGTCGCGCATGCATGCGGCGACGCAAGAGCCGAGAATGGTCGTGAGCATGACGGTGGGGTCCTCCGTGACGCAATATTCGCCCTGGATCACATGCACGCGGCGTTCGCCCGCTTCATCCATGATCATCCCAGCCGCCCGACGACCGCCTCGATGGAGGCCTTCAGCGTCGCGACCGTGAACGGCTTGGCGAGGAAATTGTTCAGGCCATATTTCCTGCCCTGTTCAATCACCGCGTTGTCGCCGCGGCCCGTCACCAGGATGAACGCCGCCTTCTTCGTCGGCTCGAATTCGCGCACCGCGCGCAGCAGGCCGAGACCATCCAGCTTCGGCATGTTGAGGTCGGAAATGACCAGGTGCGACGGCTTCGTCCTCATCGCAATAAGCCCCTCCTCGCCATCCCTGGCGATCGAGACATTCTTCATGCCGAGCTGATCGAGCCCGTCGCAGATGAGCGCCCGGCTGACCGACGTGTCATCGACGACCAAGATTCTCAGCTGATCCTTGAGCGACATAACGATTCTCCTCTATGGGCTGCGAGCCGACGTAGCGGCCAATATTTCATGGCCAAGCCTGGCCAGCGGCAGCTGCTTTTCCACGGCGCCCCATTCGAACGCCACCTTGGGCATTCCGTAGACGACGCTGCTGGCTTCGTTCTGACCGAATGTGCGCGCGCCGGCTTGGCGCATGGCGAGCAAGCCGGCCGCCCCGTCGCGGCCCATGCCGGTTAGGATCACGCCGACCGCATTTTTGCCGACCGCCTTGCCGACAGACAGGAAAAGCACGTCCACCGACGGGCGATGGCCGTTGACGGGTTCTCCCGCCCGCAAGCGACACCGCGGACCGCGCGAACCAACCACTTCAAGGTGGGTTTGGCCGCCCGGAGCAAGGTAGACATGACCGGGCGCCAGCGCCGTTCCATCCACCGCCTCGCTCACGCTCGGCGCGCAGAGCCGGTCGAGACGTTCGGCCAAACTCCTGGTGAAGTTCGCCGGCATATGTTGGGTAATGACGGTGGGGGGACAATTGGCGGGGAATGCCGACAACACGGCGATCAGCGCTTCCACGCCGCCCGTGGAGGCGCCAATGGCGACAACCCGCCCGTCATGCACATAGTCGGACGATTCTCGGGGCGAGGAGCTGGGTGCGGGGCTTCGCGCCGCGCTCGGCCGCACATACGCGCTCGCCGCCATTTTCACGATCGCCGGCAAGCCGTCGAAGGCGTGCTCGTTGCCCGGCGACGGCTTGACGACGCACTCGACGGCGCCCGCCTCCAACGCGCGTATCGTGGCGTCGCCGCCGCTGGTGGTCAGTGTCGACACCATGACCACCGGCATCGGGCGCAGCCGCATGATTTTCTCGAGAAATTCGATGCCGTTCATGTTCGGCATCTCGACGTCGAGCGTAATCACATTCGGATTCAGCGCCTTGATCGCTTGACGCGCCTCAAATGGGTCCGCCGCTTGCCCGACGACTTTCACGTCGGGGTCGCGCTCAAGCGCGACCTTGATCAAACCGCGCATGGTCGCCGAATCGTCGACGACGAGAACCCGAACCGGCTTCATGGGCGCGCCCCCGAGTTTTTGCGGTAGGTCGTTATGTCGACGCTGTCGAGAGCGCCGAGCGCGGGTCCCGAAACCCGTTCGGAATGACCGATGTAGAGAAAGCCGCCCGGGCGCAGCAGCGGCGCGATGCGGCCCCATAGCTGCGATTGCGTCGTTTCCTCGAAATAGATGACGACATTGCGGCAGAAGATCGCGTGAAAAGGGCCGCGCATCGGCCAATTGCCGATCAGATTGAGCTCGCGGAACGCGACGAGCGCGCGAAGGTCGGCGACGGCGCGAAGGGCGCCGCGGCCCTCGCCCGCGACGTCCTCGAACCATCGCCGCTTCATCTCGGCCGGCACGTCGCCAAGCTCGGCTGGCGCATAGACGCCGCCGCGTCCTTTGGCGACCATATGGGGATCGATATCGGTCGCGAGAATCTTGATGTCGCGTGAAGCCGCTTCCGGCATCAAAGAGAGGATCGTCAGCGCGATCGAATAAGGCTCCTGACCGCTCGAACATCCCGCCGACCACAGCCGCACGGCGGCGCCTCGGCGCGCCGCGTCAAGCAATGGCGGGAGAACGTGACGCTTGAGGTGCTCGAAATGGTGCGGCTCCCGAAAGAAGCGCGTCACATTGGTCGTCAGGGCGGCCAGCATGTTCATCCGCTCGTCGCCGTTGGCGGCCACCAGCCTGCAATATTCGCGGAAGCTTTCGATTTCCAGCGCCCGCAGACGTTTGGCCAGCCGCGAATAGACCAGCGAGGCCTTCGACTTCGGCAGATGAATCCCCGTCTCCCGCTGAAGCAGGCCGGCGATCCGGTCGAAGTCCTCGTTGGTGAACCCGAACTCGCCGGGTCCGGCCTCCCGATAGACCTCAGCGCGCGGCAAGACCTGGGTCATGGGCTTCACGCCGCATCGCGCAAGGTTTTGGGAAGAATCTCATCCAGCGCCACGACACTGATCATCCGCCCGTTCATCGCGAGAACCCCGCGAACGAATGTTTTCGCCATCTCCGAGGCGACATCGGGCGTCGGCTGCACCAGATCTTCGGTGACGGTGATAATTTCGGACACCGCGTCGACAAGCAGACCGATGAGCTGCCGGCCGACTTGCGCCACGATGATGACGTGCCGCGACGTCGGCTCGGCGGACTCGAGGCCGAGGCGCGCCGCCAGATCGACGATGGGCAACACCGCGCCGCGCAGGTTGATCACGCCGCGCACATAGCCCGGAGAATGGGGCAACGCTGTTGCCGGCGTCCAGCCCCGAATTTCGCGCACCGTCACGATGTCGACGCAAAATTCCTGCGCGCCGATGCGAAACGCCATCAGCTCGACGCCTTTGGGGGTGTGGATCGCAGTCATCTCGCTCATGGTTCAACTCGCTTCTGCAAATTGGAGTTCGGTGGAGGCGACGTCGCCGCGCGAGCGCGCGACCAAGGCGTCGACGTCAAGGATCAAGGCGACGCGGCCGTCGCCGAGGATCGTCGCGGCGGCGATGTCGGGAACATGGCAATAGTTGGCCTCCAGGCTCTTGATGACCACCTGGCGCTGATCCTGGATGGCGTCGACCAGCAAGGCGTTCCGCGCGCTGCCCTCCGTCTCGATCAGGATGATGACGCTGCTGAGCGGATCGGCGGGCGTGGCGCGAAACCCAAGCGCCCGGCCGACGTCGATTAGCGGCACGAAACTGTTGCGAATGGCCAGCACGTGGGCGCCCGCCCCCAGCGCGTGCACATCGCCCGTCTTGGGTCGCAGCGTCTCAACGATGGCGGTCAGCGGGACCACCAGGGTTTGTCCGCTCGTCGAAACCACCATGCCGTCGAGGACCGCCAGGGTGAGCGGCAGGCTCATGGTGAACGTCGACCCCTTGCCGGGCCGCGACGCAATGGAAATGCGCCCGCCCAGCGCCTGGATCGACCGTTTGACGACATCCATCCCGACGCCGCGCCCCGAAATGTTGGACACCGTCGAAACCGTGGAGAAGCCGGGCAGGAAGATAAGATTGTCGATCTCGCTGTCCGTCAGCTGGGCGTCGGCGGGAATCAGGCCCTTGCGGATCGCGACGTCTCGCACGCGCGCCCGATTGATCCCGGCGCCGTCGTCGGCGACCTCGATGACCACTCGCCCCGAGCGATGCGCCGCCGACAGCCGCACGATCCCTTCTGCCGGCTTGCCCGCGGCCGAGCGCGCGTCCGGCGCCTCCAGCCCGTGATCGATGGCGTTGCGGATGAGATGCGTCAGCGGATCGGCGAGGCGCTCGACGACGGTCTTGTCGATCTCGGTGCCTTCGCCCTCCGTTTTGAGTCGCGCGGACTTGGATGTCGCGTCGGCCACCTCGCGCACGATTCTCGACATGCGCTGAAACAGCGATTTGACCGGCTGCGCGTGGATCGCCATGACGCTTTCCTGAATCTCGCGCGTCAGTTGCTCGAGCTCGTCGAGGCCGACCGTGACGGCCGACGCGCTGGCGAACCCCGCCTCGATGATGCGCTGCGACAGCATGGCCTGGTTGATCACCAGTTCGCCCACCAGGTTGATCAGCCGGTCAACCCGCTCGAACTCCACGCGGATCGTCGCGGCGGGAGGCGCGATAAGGTCGCCCTTGGCCGCTTCCGCCTTCGCCGACGCGGGCGCAGGCTGATCCTGAGCGGGCACCCCGCCTCGGACAAGCTTCAAGGGCGCGACGTCCGTCGCGGGGGGGCTTTGGGCGAGCGCCGCGCCAGACTCGGCGCTCATCTCGGCCCGGACTTCTTGGATCAGCGCCGCGACATCGGATTCGGGAAGGGCCGGGCTCGCCGCGCCTTCAATGGCGAGATCGCAGTCGCCTTCGACGAACTCGAACACTTCGCGAACCGCCGCCTCGTCCCGGGTCGTGGCGAGTTCGATCGTCCAGGCGAAATAGGCGCCGTCGGCGTCGAGTTCGCTCAGCAGCGGTAGCGCCGTCGCATCGCAGGCGACCGTCATCTCGCCGAGTCGCGCGAGTTCGCGGAACAAGACCACGGATTCGTTGGCGTTAGCGTACAGTTCGCGCTTCGGCTTGAAGCGAATCGTGAAGCTTCGCAGCGCTTCGGCGGGCGCGGCGGGCGGCTCGAAGTCGTCGAACGCCATGAGCACCGGTTGGAAATCCGGGGGCCCGTCTTCGCCGCCGTCTTCGGATCCGCCTGCCGATCCGCCGCTCAGCGCGCGGAACTCGTCGAGCACGGGGAGCCACGTCGCTTCGTCGACCTG
>JBEKSH010000160.1:0-6384 GCA_049517235.1 Roseiarcus sp.
CGTCATGGCGCTGGGCGCGTTGATCATCGCCGGCCGCGCGCGCGAAAGACTTGGCCGCGCCGGCCCGGCGCTCGCCGGCGCACCCGCTGCGCTGAGCGAATTGCCGCGCGCCTTTTCCTTCAACAATGGCGCGATCGGCGTCGACTTGTTGCGCGACGGGCGCGGCGCGGCCTTCGTGCTGGGCGCGGCGCGCAACAGTTTCGCAATCGATTTGACGCGCCGCCCGCTCGATCCACTGCAATCGCGCGGCCAGTTCTTCTACATCAGCGAGGAAGGGGAGGCGCCCTGGTCGATCGGCTTTGAGCCGTCGCGCCGCGCCGGCCTTTACAGCGTCGAGGAGACCAGTCGCACCAGCCTCGCCATCGCCAATGAAATCGGCGGCCTGGCCGCGCGGATGGAGGTCGGACCCGACGCGCAAGGCGCAGTCCTCTCCTGGCGCATCCGGCTCGCCGACAAATCGGGGCGCGCTCGGCGGCTGCGTCTGACCAGCTTTGCTGAAATCGCCGCGCATGAAACGGGCGCCTATGCGCGCGACCTCGATTTCGCCGGCATGCATGTCGAGACGTTCTTCATCGCGCAGCTCAACGCGATTCTCGCGCGCAATCGCTTGTTGCGTTCGCCGCGCGCCGGGCGATACGAGATGGCGTTCTTCGCGGTGCGGCCGCTGTCGCCCGGCGTCCGGGTCGTCGGCTATGAGGATTCGCGCGCGCGCTTCATTGGCGAAGGCTCGCTCGCCTGCCCGACGGGGATCGGCGCCGGACGATCGCGCAAGACCGACGATGAAGGCAAGCTGTGGACCTTCGATCCGGCCGCCAGCCTCACGCTGGATATTGAACTTGGCGCAAACGGCGTCGCGGAACTCAAGTTCATCGCCGGGCTCGCCGACAATGAGCGCGCGGCGGCCGACCTCATCGCCGAGCGCCTTGACCTGCCGCGCATCCGGCAAGCGGACCTCGCGCACCGGGTTTATCACAGCCGCTCCGTCGAACCGTCTTTCGCGCTGGCCTCGCGCTGGCCGTTCGCCTTCTCGTCCGATGGCAAGGAACTGCGCATGACCCATCGCACGCCGCGCCCGTGGACGCATGTGATGGCCAACGAGCAGGGCGCCGGCGCCGTCGTCGCCAACGACGGCTCCGTCTATTCGTTCGTCGGCAATGCGCAGCAGAACGGCCTGACGCCGTTTCGTTTCGACAGCGTGACGACGCCGCAGCCCGGCCAGGTCGTCTATATCGGCGATCGCGACACGGGTGAGGTCGACGCGCCGGGTTTTGCGCCGTTCCATCGCGACGACGCGCGCCATGAGGTGGTTTTCGAGCCAGGCGTCGCGACGTTCAGAAAGAGCCGCGGCGACCTCGCCACGGATTATTGCGTGTTCGTACCCCCCGATTTTCCCGGCGACATGCGGCTGTTGACCCTGCGCAACCTCGGCCGTGGAACGTTGCGCCTGCGCGTGACGCCGTTCTTCGACATCGTGCTCGGCGAGAACGCGAACGACACCAGGGATTTTGTCAAATCCGAGATCGTCGACAATGTGTTGATGTTCAACAATCCACGCAATGATTTTCAGCAAGGCGTCGCCTTCGCCGCGACCAGCCTGTTCGATCCGGCCAAGGAGACCGTGCGCACCCGCTTCTTCGGCGGGCCGGGGCGCAACATCGCCTCGCCGGCGATGGTCGAGACTGGCGCGCCGGACGCCTCCCAGCGCGATGACGGCCGCCGGGTCGCGGCGTTTTCGCGCGACATCGAAATCCTCGCCGGCGCGCAAACGACGATCGCCATCGTGTTCGGCCAGGCGGCCGACCGGATTCTTGCGCTCGACGCCGCGCGCGCGGCGCGGGTCGCCGATGTCGAGGCGCAGCTCGCCGCGACGCGCGCCCATTGGGCGCGCCGTCTCGGCGCGGTCCGCGTGACGACCAACCGCCCCGACTTCGACCGGCTGGCCAACACCTGGCTGCCCTATCAGGTGATGGCCTCGCGTTTGTTTGGCCGCGTCGGCCCCAATCAACGCGGCGGCGCGTTCGGCTTCCGCGATCAATTGCAGGACGTGCTGCCGCTGATCTTCATCGAGCCGCGTCTCGCGCGCGCGCAGATCCTGCTGCACGCCGGCCAGCAATTCTTCGAAGGCGATGTGCTGAAATGGTGGCATCGCGCGCCGAACGGGCAAACCGGCCTCGGCCAGCGCACCAGGGCGAGCGATCCCCATCTCTGGCTGCCTTATGTGCTCGCGCGCTATGTCGCGGCGACCGGCGACGCGGGGTTGCTCGACGAAAACGTCGCCTATCTCGAAGGGCAGGCGGTTCCCGAGGGCGGGGACACCGTCGTGATCGCGCCGCGCCCCTCGCGCGAGAGCGGCGACGTCTACGAGCACTGCCGCCGCGCGATCGAGTACACGCTGCGCCATATCGGCGCCAACGGGCTGCCGCTGCTGGGCGCGGGCGACTGGAACGACGGCATCGACGCGTTGGGCCGGCAAGGGCGCGGCACCAGCGTGTGGATGGGCTTCTTCTTTTATGACGTGCTGACGCATTTTGCGCCGCTCGCGCGCGCCCGGGGCGACGAAGCATTCGCGGCGCGCTGCGACGACGCGCGGGCCTCCTTGCGCGCGGCGCTCGAAGTCGGCTGGCGCGGGACGCATTACGCGCTCGACTTCGCCGACAACGGCGAGGCGCTCGACATGCCCAATGCGATGACCGCCGGCTGGCCGGCGTGGTCTGGCGCCGTCGACTACGCGCGGGGGCTCGCGGCGATCGAGGGCGGCCTCAAAGGCGTCGAGCGGAAAAATCGCGTTCTGCTGCTCGAAAAGCCGTTCTTCGAGCATTCCTCGCCTTATCCCGGCCGCATCGCCGATTATCCCCCCGGCGTGCGCGAGAACGGCGGGCAATACAGCCACGGCGCGTCATGGATCGTCGACGGCTTGGTGCGCCTGTCGGAACAGGCGCGCGCATCGGGCGACGGACAAGCCGCCGCCGCGCTGATGGCGCGCGCGTTCACGATCTTTGAGAAAATCTCGCCGCTCAGGAAGACCGATCCCGACAATATCGCGCGCTACGGCCTCGCGCCCAACCAGCAGCCCGCCGACGTCTACGACGGCTACGGCCATGACGGGCGCGGCGGCTGGTCGTGGTACACCGGCTCGGCGGCGCGCATGCTGTCGGCCGCTTACGCGGTCATCGGCCTGAAGATGATCGACGGCGAGATCGTCGTCGCGCCGGAACTATTCGAGGCGAAGGGCGAATTGCAGGTGCAGGCGTTGCGGGCCGGCGGGCGCGAGTGGCGCCGCGCGGGCGGCGGGGAATCGCCGCCTTCGCCGGGCGCGGCGGTCGAATCGGCCAAATAGGCGAAATCGCCCGCCCTCGCCGGCCGTCGTCGGGTCAATGCAACGACGGCGCGGTGGGGGCGTCCTATTGCTGGGCGAACGTGATCGTCGCGACCGCGCGTTTGACGCGATCATCGGGCCAGGCGGCGGCCTTGGCCGGCGCCTTCTTGCCGTAGATCATCGTGCCGCTGCCTTCTTTCAGATCGACGCCGCCGTGCGGGGTGGTGAGCCGGACTTCGCCTTTCAGGACCAGCACGCCGAAGCCGCCGTCGATCGGGCCGCCCCAGACCGTGGTGCCGCGAACGCCCAGCGTGCCGACCGGCGTCTTGATCGAAACGTTGCCGCCCGTCGGGCCCTCGATCTTGCCGCCGACGAACAGGAAAGCGCCCTGGGTCGCGCTGAGGGCCAGTTTGTTGCCCTGCTCACCGGGGCGATAGACGAACTCGTCGACGGTGAGCCTGCCGTTCTCGCCTAGCGTCAGCACCGTCCCGTCGTCGAGCTTCGCCTCGAGCCTGGCGCCGGCGCCGGTCCGCATGCGATCGCGAAAATACACGGGTCCGGCGGGCGCGAGGTCGCGCGTTGCGCCCGATTGGGTCGCTGTCGCCTGCTCCTGCACCTTGTCGACGGTTCCGACCGGAACCGGCGCCGCCGTCGCGCCATGGCCGAGAGCGAGGCACGCCGCCACGATCGCCGCGGGGATTGGATATTTCGCGAGATTCACTGGCCTCTCCTTTCGCGCCGGATATTGATGGTCACGCGCGCATCGCGGTCTTGCCCGTTGCGATCTTGGACAGCCGGGCTTGACTGGGCAGTCGCCATGCGCGGGTGAGCGCGAGCGTCTGGTCGAGCGTCGCCGGCCTGCCGAACAGGTAGCCTTGCGCGAAGGCGCAACCGAATTCGACCAGCAGCCGCTCCTCATGCGCATATTCGATGCCTTCCGCGACGACCGGTATGTCGAGTTCTTCGGCGAGCCGCAGGATCATATGGATGATCTTGCGACTGGCCGGTTCCTGCGTCATCGAGCGGACGAAGCTGCGATCGATCTTGATTGTCGTGATCGGAAGGGTGCTCAAGGAGCTCAATGACGAGTATCCGGTGCCGAAGTCGTCGATCGCGATATTCAGGCCGAGCTTGCGGCAGGCCTTGAGCGCTGTGATCGCCTTGGTCTTCAACAAGACGCCCTCGGTGACCTCGAGCATAACGTCGCTTGGCTCAAGTCCCGAAGTTTCCAGCATCGTCGCCATCGATCCGACGAACGCCGGACGCGCGAGATCGTGAGCGGAAATGTTGACGGAAATGAAGACGGGGTCCACCGCGTCGACGTTCTGCGACGCCGCCGCCTTGATGGCCGGGAAGACGCGCCCGACCTGCGCCAAGCACCAGGCCGTCATGTCGACGATCAGCCCGCTCGCCTCGGCGATCGGAATGAACTCGCCAGGCAAGACGAGGCCGCGTGTCGGATGGCGCCATCGCAATAGGGCCTCAAACCCGGCGAGACGGCGCGTCGGAAGGCGGACGATGGGCTGGAAGAACAGTTCGAACTCATCGTTCTGAAGCGCGCGCCGCAATTCGCTTTCGAGCGAAAGGGTGCCGAGCGCAGCTCTGAAGTCCTCGCCCGAAGTTGATCCGCCGCTCCACGGGGCCGGCCGCGCTTTGGCGTCATCGAGCATCGCGAGGGTCTCTCGATACTTGGCGACCGCGACCCCGAGGCACATGCGCAGAATCGGATCCGTCTCGGCGATGCGATGCGCGATCTGTTCAGCGGTGACGACGACAAGTTCGCAGTCGTCGACGACGCGGGCCGAGGCGGAGCGCAGGCGATTGTCGATGATCGCCATTTCGCCGACGATCTCGCCGCGCCCGCGCGTCGCGAGAACGACGTCACGGCCTTCGCGCGCCAGGAATATTTCGAGGCGGCCTGTGTTGATCAGATAGGCGCAGGAGCCTGCGTCGCCTTCGCCAAACAGCAGCGTGCCGGCGGGAAGCGCAATCCGGTCTAGGGAGGCGTCCATGGGCTGCCAAAACCTCTGTGCCGAGCGTAGGCCTGCCAACCATCACACGGTAAAGGTTAAGCGAACCTTCCGCCGAAGTTTAAAGCAAATCCATCGAGCAGAGATTCGGCGAATTCCTCTTGGCAGGGTTAACCGCAAATTGGATACATTCGCGCGCGCCACCAGATGCTGGTGTTTACTGACTGCCTACCTTTCTCAAGTATTCTTGTATATCGACGCTGCGATGCAGGCCACGGACGGTTGGCGACGTGAGGTTCACTTGGCGGCATGGACTTCCGGCTGTTGTGGGCTTGTCGGTCATTTTGTCTTTGCTCGCCGTCCGTGCTCTTTTGCCGGACCCGTTCGAGCGCGCGCGGCTGTTCGTCTTCGATACGCTGCAGCGCGCCGGGCCGTGGGAAAAGCCACCCGGCCGCGTCAATGTCGTCGACATCGACGACGAAAGCCTGAAGCGCGTGGGCCAATGGCCGTGGTCGCGCTCCACGCTTGCCGCGCTCGTGCGCGCGCTTCAGGATCTTGGCGCCAAAGTCATCGCCTTCGATGTGGTGTTCGCCGAACCTGACCGCACCTCTCCGGCGCTGCTCGCCAGGACCTGGGAGCGCGACTTCGGCTGGCGGGCGCCGGCCGGCGCGCCGCTTCCCGATTATGACCGGGAGCTCGCGGCGGCGTTCGAGCGCGGGCGCGTGGTGACCGGCTTCGCCCTGCTGGCCGACGGCGACGGCGCCGCACCCGCCATCGGCGCGAGCGTTGCGACCATCGGCGCAGACCCTGCCGCCACCGTCCGCAGTTTCCGTGGGGCCATTCCCAGCCTGCCGGCCCTCGAGGTCGCCGCGGCGGGCGACGGCGCCCTCACGATGGCCGCCGGCCGCGACCAGACGATCCGCCGTCTGCCGCAGCTCTATGCGCTCAACGGAAAGCTCGTCCCATCGCTTGCCCTGGAGGCGCTGCGGGTTGCGGAAGACGAGGACACGATCAAGGTGCGGGCTGAGCGCGACGGCGGCCTTTCGGGCCCGGTCACCGGCTACACCGTGCGAATCGGCGCCTATGAGGCGCCGCTCG
>JBEKSH010000161.1:0-6381 GCA_049517235.1 Roseiarcus sp.
CGAAGTCGCGCTCCGCTCCCTCTTCATGGCTTGACGAGGTGCGAAGCTTGAGAGGCCAATCGGGCCAGGTCATCAGTTTGTCTTCTGACTTCGGCGGCATCGGCATGATCTCGAGCTGGGTGACTTTCAGCGCGCCCTGACGGATCGACGTGCCAATGCAGTCCGAGCCGGTATCGCCGCCGCCGATCACCACGACATGCTTGCCGCTGGCGCTGATCGGCTCGTTCGAGCCGATCGGCTCGCCGCTGACGCGGCGATTTTGCTGCGGCAGGAAATCCATCGCAAAATGCACGCCCGCCAGATCGCGCCCGGGCGCCGGCAAATCGCGCGGCAGTTCCGCGCCGCCCGACAGCACGACGGCGTCGTAATCGTCGACCAGCGACTTGGCGGCGATATCGCGTCCCACCAGCGTGTTGCAATGGAAGACGACGCCCTCCCCCTCCATCTGCGCGACGCGCCGGTCGACATGGCCCTTCTCCATCTTGAAATCGGGAATGCCGTAGCGCAACAGCCCACCTGGCTTGGCGTGCTTCTCGAACAGATGAACCTCGTGCCCGACGCGCGCCAATTGCTGGGAGCAGGCGAGGCCGGCCGGACCGGAGCCGACGACGGCCACTCTCTTGCCCGTCCGCTGCGCGGCGGGCTCCGGCTTGATCCAGCCCTCGCTCCAGGCGCGGTCGACGATCGCGCATTCGATCGTCTTGATCGTCACCGAACTGTCCTGAAGATTCAGCGTGCACGACGCTTCGCAGGGCGCCGGGCAGATGCGGCCGGTGAACTCGGGAAAGTTATTGGTGGTGTGGAGATTGCGCGACGCCTCTTCCCAATCGCCGCGGTAGACCAGGTCGTTCCAGTCGGGGATCTGATTGTTGACCGGGCAGCCGGTGTGGCAATAGGGAATGCCGCAATTCATGCAGCGCGCCGCCTGATTGCGCGTCGATTCCTCCGACAGCGGCAGCATGAATTCCCGGTAGTGGCGAATGCGGTCGGAAGCCTGGGCGTAGCGCCGGTCCGCGCGGTCGATCTCAAGAAAACCCGTAACCTTGCCCATGATCCAAAACTCGCCGTTGGCAAAACAAGACGCCGCCGCTCATCGCCCGCCCCGCGAGGGGCGCGCTCACTCTCCCGCCGCCAGCAATTGCTCGCTGCTCTTTTGCGCGGCGAGTTCGGCGAGCGCCCGCCGGTATTCCACCGGCATCACCTTGCGGAATTTCGGCAGATAGGCGTCCCAATTCTCCAGAATCTCGCGCGCCCGGCTGGAGCTGGTGTAGCGCGCGTGATTGACGATCAATTGGCGCAGGCGCTCGGAATCATGGCGGTTCATGTCGCCCATGATGTCGACGCGCCCGTGTCCTTCCAGATCGCCGCCCGAATGATGGAGCCGCTGCATCAGCTCCTCCTCCGCCGCGACGGGCTCGAGTTCGACCATCGAAAGGTTGCAGCGCTGGGCGAAATCGCCCGCCTCGTCGAGCACATAGGCGATGCCCCCCGACATGCCCGCCGCGAAATTGCGCCCGGTCTCGCCGATCACCACGACGACGCCGCCCGTCATGTATTCGCAGCCGTGATCGCCCGCCCCCTCGACGACCGCGACGGCGCCGGAATTGCGCACGGCGAACCGCTCGCCCGCGACGCCGCGGAAATAGCATTCGCCGGCGATCGCGCCGTAGAGCGCCGTGTTGCCGATAATGATCGAGCGCTCGGCGACGAGCTTGGCGGCCTCCTTGGGCGGATAGACGACGACGCGCCCCCCCGACAGACCCTTGCCGACATAATCGTTCGCCTCGCCTTCGAGCTCCAGCGTCACGCCCTGGGCGAGAAAGGCGCCGAAGCTTTGCCCCGCCGAGCCTTTCAGCTTGATGTGAATGGCCTCGTTGCGCAGGCCCGCATGACCGTAGCGGCGCGCGATCTCGCCCGAAAGCATCGCGCCCGTCGACCGGTCCGAGTTGCGGATCGGCAGGTCGAGCCGCACGTGCTTGCCGCGCTCGATCGCCTCGTCGGCGCTGGCGATGAACTGCCGGTCGAGAACATGGTCGAGGCCGTGGTTCTGGGCCTGGCTCCGGTAAATCGTGTCGCCGGCCGACGGCTCCGGCTTATGGAACAGGCCGGAGAAATCGAGACCCTTGGCCTTCCAGTGCTCGACGACCCTGGTCTTGTCCAGCATCTGCCGCTGGCCGATCATCTCGTCGAAACGGCGGTAGCCCATCGCGGCCATCAGCTCGCGCACTTCCTCGGCGACGAAGAAGAAGAAGTTGATGACATGTTCGGGCTGGCCGACGAAGCGCTTGCGCAGCACGGGGTCTTGCGTCGCCACGCCGACCGGACAGGTGTTGAGATGGCATTTGCGCATCATGATGCAGCCCGCCGCGATCAGCGGCGCCGTCGCAAAGCCGAATTCATCGGCGCCGAGCAGGGCGCCGACGATCACGTCGCGCCCGGTGCGCAAGCCGCCGTCGACCTGCACGGCGATGCGCGAGCGCAGGCCGTTCATCACCAGCGTCTGATGCGTCTCGGCGAGGCCGACCTCCCAGGGCGAGCCGGCATGCTTGATCGAGGTGAGCGGCGAAGCGCCGGTGCCCCCTTCAAAGCCGGAGATCGTGACGTGGTCGGCCTTGCACTTGGCGACGCCCGCCGCGACCGTGCCGACGCCGACTTCCGAGACCAGCTTGACCGACACCAGGGCGCGCGGATTGACGTTCTTGAGATCGAAGACAAGCTGCTTGAGGTCCTCGATCGAATAAATGTCATGGTGCGGCGGCGGCGAAATGAGGCCGACGCCCTGCGTCGAATGGCGCACTTTGGCGATGATCGCGTCGACCTTGTGGCCGGGCAATTGACCGCCTTCACCGGGCTTGGCGCCCTGCGCCATCTTGATCTGCATCATGTCGGAATTGACGAGATATTCCGCCGTCACGCCAAAGCGGCCCGAGGCGACCTGCTTGATCGCCGAGCGCATCGAATCGCCATTGGCCATCCGCCTGTAGCGATCCGATTCCTCGCCGCCTTCGCCGGTGTTCGACTTGCCGCCGATCCGGTTCATCGCAATGGCGAGCGTGGTGTGCGCCTCGCGCGAAATCGAGCCGAACGACATGGCGCCGGTGGCGAACCGCTTGACGATGTCCTTGGCCGACTCGACCTCTTCGAGCGGAACGGGCTGGCGCCCGTCCTCCGCCGCTTCCCTGATGCGGAACAGGCCGCGAATGGTCAGCAGATGCTCCTGCTGCTCGTTCAGCAGCTTGGCGTAGGCGCGATACTTGTCATCGGCGGCGCCGCGAACGGCGTGCTGCAGCAACGACACCGATTCCGCGGTCCAGGAATGCGCTTCGCCGCGCAGTCGCACCGCGTATTCGCCGCCGACGTCCAGAGCGTCCCGCAACACCGGTGAGGCGCCGAACGCGTCGCCGTGCCGGCGCGCGGTTTCCTCGGCGATCTCGTCCAGGCCCGCGCCTTCGATCGTCGTCGCGGTGCCGAAGAAGAAGCGGTCGATGAACGACCGGGTCAGGCCGATGGCGTCGAAAATCTGCGCGCCGCAATAGGATTGATAGGTGGAAATACCCATCTTCGACATGACCTTCAGCAGGCCCTTGTCGATCGACTTGATGAACCGCTTGACGACCTCGTAGGCGCTGACCTCTTCGGGAAGCCCCGGCGCCATCGCGGTCAGCGTCTCGAAAGCGAGATAGGGGTTGATCGCCTCCGCGCCATAGCCGGCCAGGCACGCGAAATGATGGATTTCGCGCGCCTCGCCCGTCTCGACGACGAGGCCGACGGAAGTGCGCAAACCCTTGCGGATCAGATGATGATGGACGGCGGCGACGGCGAGCAACGCCGGGATCGGGATGCGGTCGGGGCCGACCATCCGGTCGGAAAGGATGATGATGTTGTAGCCGCCGTGCACGGCGATTTCCGCGCGCTCGCACAGCCGCGACAGCGCCTCCTCCATGCCGCTCGCGCCCTTCTCGACGTCATAGGTGATGTCGAGCGTCTTGGTGTCGAACGAATCCTCGAAATGCCCGATGCAGCGGATTTTCTCCAGATCGTCGTTGGTGAGGATCGGCTGGCGCACTTCGAGGCGCTTCTTCTTGGCATTGCCTGCCGGATCGAACAGATTGGGGCGCGGCCCGATGAACGACACCAGGCTCATCACCAGTTCTTCGCGGATCGGATCGATCGGCGGGTTGGTCACCTGCGCGAAATTCTGCTTGAAATAGCTGTAGAGCAGCTTCGAGCGATCGGACAGCGCGGAGATCGGCGTGTCGGTGCCCATCGACCCGACCGCCTCCTGGCCGGTCGAGGCCATCGGCGCCAGCAGCATCGCCAGGTCCTCCTGCGTATAGCCGAAGGCTTGCTGACGATCGAGCAGCGACACGTCGGTGCGCGAGGCGCGCGGCTCGACGGGCTTGAGGTCCTCGAGGACGATCTGGGTGCCTTCCAGCCAGGCCCGATACGGATTGGCGCGCGACAGCGCCTGCTTGATCTCGCCGTCGGAAATGATGCGGTGTTCGATCAGATCGACCAGCAGCATCTTGCCAGGCTGCAGGCGCCACTTGGCGACGATCTTTTCCTCGGGAACCGGCAGCACGCCCATTTCCGACGCCATCACGACGAGATCGTCGTCGGTGACGAAATAGCGCGCCGGCCTCAGGCCGTTGCGATCGAGCGTCGCGCCGATCTGGCGCCCGTCGGTGAAGGCGACCGCCGCCGGGCCGTCCCACGGCTCCATCATCGAGGCGTGATATTCGTAGAAGTCGCGCCGCTCCTCGTCCATCAGCGGATTGCCCGCCCAGGCTTCGGGGATCAGCATCATCATCGCATGGGTCAGCGAATAGCCGCCCTGCACGAGAAATTCGAGCGCATTGTCGAAACACGCCGTGTCCGACTGCCCTTCGTAGGAAATCGGCCAGAGCTTCGAAATGTCGCCGCCGAAGAGCTTGGAGGCGACGCTCGCCTGGCGCGCCGCCATCCAGTTGAGATTGCCGCGCAGCGTATTGATCTCGCCGTTATGCGCGACCATCCGGTAGGGATGGGCGAGCCGCCAGGAGGGGAAGGTGTTGGTGGCGAAGCGCTGGTGAACGAGCGCCAGCGCCGTCTCGAAGCGCGGGTCCAGCAGGTCCGTGTAATAGGGCGCGAGCTGGCGCACCAGCACCATGCCCTTGTAGACGATGGTCCGGCACGACATCGAGACGGGATAATATTCGGCGAAACCGGCGGCGCCGGCGTCGTAAACCCTGTTGGAGACGACCTTGCGCAGAATGAACAGCTTGCGTTCGAAATCGTTCTCGTCGACGACGTCCGGGCCCCGGCCGATGAACAACTGGCGCTGGGCGGGCTCGACCGCCTTCACCCTCTCGCCAAGATCGCTGTTGTCGACGGGAATGTCGCGCCAGCCGATCAGCGTCTGGCCTTCCTCGACGACCACCTCTTCGATGATCTTTTCGACCAGCGCGCGCGCCGACCGGTCGCGCGGCATGAAGAACTGGCCGATCGCGTAATGGCCGGCGGCGGGCAGCGACAGGCCGAGCCTGGCGCATTCGGGCGCAAAGAAGCCGTGTGGGATCTGGACGAGAACGCCGCAGCCGTCGCCCGCCTTCGCATCGGCGCCGGTGGCCCCGCGATGGTCGAGATTGCCGAGGATCTGCAGGCCCTTTTGCAGGATGTCGTGCGACATGCGATTGCGCAGGTCGGCGACAAAGCCGACGCCGCAGGAATCGTGCTCGTTGGCGGGGTCGTAAAGGCCTTGGCGGCGCGGCAGGAAGGGATCGGTCACGGCTGGTCTCCGCGAAATGGAAACGTCTGGGACGGCAGCGGCGGCGACGGCTGTTTCGCCGCGGCCGGCGCGATCGGCAGAAAGCTCGCCCGGGGCCTTGCCTTTCATCTTTCCGCTCCCTTTGCGCGGCCGCGATCTTCACGGCCGTTTGTCGTCAAATTGTGCTGGCGCAGTCTGGACATGGACGGCCGCGACGCGACGCGGCCCAAAAGGCTTCACGCGGCGTGTTTTTTTCGATCTCGTTTGACCGTCAATCTCATCTTCGCCGTCGCCTGATTGCGCCGATCCCCAAACGCGCGCCCGCAAGAACGTCGCTCGCAACAAACGCGCCAGAAAATGGTCAGCACAACTGTCCTATCTCGTCCGACCTTGACAGATTTAGCGGCGCGGCACAAGTCGCGGCGTGCAACGAGCGCAGGTTTTTTTGAGCCGTCGACGGCTTGACCCTGGCGGGCTTGCGCCCGCCGGAGATTGCGACAAGAACTCCACCGGGGAGCGCGGGAGCGCAGCGGATGAATTTTACGAGCGACAATGCGTCCGGCGTGGCGCCGGCCATTCTGGACGCGATCGTCGCGGCGAGCGCGGGGTCGGCGGCGGCCTATGGCGCCGATACG
>JBEKSH010000162.1:0-6359 GCA_049517235.1 Roseiarcus sp.
CTCGGTCGGGATCGTCGGAATAAATCAGGCCGATCATTACGTGTCCTATGAGGGCGATGTGGCTTGGCGCACCGGCTCCAAGGGCAAAAAGCATCCGATCCAGGAAGCAGCGGAAGCCGAGCGGCGATTGCTGGCCAAGGCGGCGCCGGTCTTCGACGAATTTATGATTTTGCGCTTCCAGGCCTGGAACGAGCCGCCCTACAAATTCGAGTGGGTCGACGAAGCCAAAACGCAAATGGACTACGGCGCTGTCTTGACCCGCATTATCCGCAAATACGATGCCAGATTCTGAGAGCTGAAGCGCTAGCGCAATTGATCAGAGCGCCTCTGAGGCCCGGCGCTGTCCTCAGCGCCAACGATCCATTGATTGCTTGAAGGCGATTATGCGCGAGAGGAATTCGAACTCAAGGATGCGAAGCATCGCCTGCGGCGACGGCCAGCAGGGCCGTCCTTGACTTCGCATTCCTCTCGCGCTCCGCTCCGCCAAGCAAACAATGAGCGAATCTGCGTCAGGGGATCAATTGACCAAAGCAATCTTTCTTCTTGCCGGCGTCGCCGGTCTTCTCGCGCTCGCTTCGACCGCGGAAGCTCGCCGGCTGTCATGCCGCACCTATCTGGCGCAGTGCCTTTATGAGGCTGAGCTCCATCCCGACCTGCGCAATGATTGCGAGGAGGCTTCCAGGATCGCGGAGCGGACGGGCAAGTGGCCCGCCGGCAAGCGGTCCTACTGCGTGCCAGGACGGGCACCGAATCATTGAAGGCGCTTTCAGCGCGCGCCGTCATTGGCGTGAAACGACGCCGCGGCGCTGACCGGCGAGCGTCACGATCGCTGGATTGCTTCGCTCCGCTCGCAAGAACGGCGCGGGTGGTGGGAGCGCCGTTCGCTCACACCTTCATCTGCGCGCCGAGTTCGACCACGCGGTCGGAGGGGATCTGGAAGAAGTCGGGGGCGCTCGTCGCCTGCTTGGTCATCGCGATGAACAGGTGGTCCTGCCATTTCGGCATTTCCGATGTCAGGGAGGGTTTGAGCGAGCGCCGGCCGACGAAGAACGAGGTCGTCATGATGTCGAACTTCAGCCCCGCCTTGCGCATCACCGCGAGGGAATTGGGAATGCGCGGCGATTCCATATAGCCGTAATGCAGCGTCACCTGCAGGAAGTCGGGCGACAGCGTGTTGACCTCGAAGCGCGCGCTGGGGGCGACGCGCGGCGAGGTTTCGGTGCGCACGCACATCATCACCACCCGCTCGTGCAGCACCTTGTTGTGCTTGAGATTGTGCATGAACGACGAGGGCGCCGAATTGGGATCGTTGGTCAGGAAGATCGCCGTTCCCGGCACGCGCACCGGCTTCGATTTGGCCAGCATCTTGACGAGCTCGACCATCGGGATCGAATCGCGATGCGTCTTGGCGTTGAGGATCGCGCTGCCGCGCGTCCAGGTCCACATCAGCACGAACATCGTGCCGCCGATCAGCAGCGGAACCCAGCCGCCCTCGAGCACTTTGAACAGATTGGCGAGGAAGAAACTGACGTCGATCGACAGGAAGGCGCAGACCAGCGCCAGCGCGCTCCACAACGACCAGCGCCACAGGCGCCATACGACGAAGAAGGCGAGCGCCGTCGTCGCCACCATCGTGCCGGAGACCGCGACGCCATAGGCGTTGGCCAGCGCCCCCGACGAGCGGAACATCAGGACCAGCGCGAGAACGCCGAACAGCAAGACGCGGTTGACGCGCGGGATGAACAATTGGCCTTCCAGCGACTCGGACGTATGGACGATTTCGAGACGCGGCAGCAGGCCGAGCTGAATCGCCTGCCGCGCCAGCGAAAAGGCGCCGGTGATCACCGCCTGGCTGGCGATCACCGTCGCGATGGTCGAATAAATGATCAGCGGCATCAGCGCCCAGGCGGGGGCGAGCTGGTAATAGGGGCTCTCGACCGCCCTGGCGTCGGCGATGATATGCGCGCCCTGGCCGAGGTAGTTGAGGATCAGCGCGGGCAGGACGAGGCCGATCCACGCGGCCTGGATCGGCGCGCGGCCGAAATGGCCCATGTCGGCGTAGAGCGCCTCGCCGCCGGTGACCGCCAGGAACACGCTGCCGAGCACCACGAAGCCGATCGCCCCGTGGCCGTGCAGAAAGGCGAGGCCGCGGACCGGGCTGAGCGCGCGAAGAATCTCCCAGGCGTCGGCGATATGCGTCGCGCCGAGCAGCGCGATGCACAGGAAGAACACCGCCATGATCGGCCCGAACAACGCGGAAATGCCCGCCGTCCCGCGACTTTGCGCCAGGAACAGCAGGATCAGGATGACGACGGTCGCCGGCAGCACGAACGGCGCGAGTTCCGGCGAAAGCTGCTTGAGCCCCTCCACCGCCGAAAGCACGGAAATCGCCGGCGTGATGACCGCGTCGCCCGAAAACAGCGCCGAACCGGCGACGCCGAGGAAGAAGATCGCCATCGTGCTTTTACCGAACGCGCTCTGCCCCAGCGCCATGAGCGAGAGGATGCCGCCCTCGCCCTTGTTGTCGGCCTGCATCAGGAACAGCACATATTTGCCGGTGACCGTGACGATCAGCGCCCAGACGATCAGCGAAACCACGCCGACGATTTCGTCGGGCGTCAGCGCGCCGTCGCCGACATGCGACAGACAGGCCTGCAGCGCATAGAGCGGGCTGGTGCCGATATCGCCGAACACGACGCCGACCGAGCCCAGCGCGAGCAGCCAGAAATTGCCTGGGCGATGGGCCGCGGCGGCTTCGTGGCCGTCGGCCGCGGGCGCGACGGCGCCAGGCAACGCATCTTGCATTACGCGCGATCTCTTAAGAAATGGGCCGATCGCCAGAACGCGATCCGCTCGCTCGGGCGGCTCTATACCGCGTCGCCGCCGGCGCTGGAAGGGGGCCGGCCGAGCCGTCCACGACTCGCCTCCTTGCCGACGCCGCCCGTTCCTGCAAGGAAGCGCGCGATGCCGCACGATTTCCTGCCGATCGACGAAGTTCTCGGGCGGCTTTGCGCCGAACTCGCGCGCCACAATTGCGCCGTTCTGGTCGCCCCGCCCGGCGCCGGCAAGACGACGCGGGCGCCGCTCGCCTTGCTGGATGAGCCGTTCGCCAGGAGCGGGCGCATCATGCTGCTGGAGCCGCGCCGTCTGGCGGCGCGCGCCGCGGCGGCGCGCATGGCGGCGACGCTCGGCGAGCGGGTCGGCGAAACAAACGGCCTGCGCGTTCGCATGCAGGCCGAGGTCTCGGCCAGCACCCGCCTCGAAGTCGTCACCGAAGGCGTGTTCACCCGCATGATCCTCGACGACCCCTCGCTGGAGGGCGTGCGCGCCGTGCTGTTCGACGAGTTCCATGAGCGCTCGCTCGACGCCGACCTGGGCCTGGCTCTGGCGCTCGACGCGCAGGCGGCGCTGCGCGAGGATCTGCGGCTGCTGGTGATGTCGGCGACGCTCGATGGCGCGCGCGTCGCCGGCCTGATGGGCGGCGCGCCGCTGATCGTCAGCGAGGGCCGCGCCTATCCCGTGGAGACGCGCTATGTCGGGCGCGACCCGCGCGCGCGCATCGAGGACGAGGCGGCGAAAGTGACGCTCGACGCCCTGGCCGCCGAGCGCGGCTCGATCCTGGTGTTTCTGCCGGGCCAGGGCGAGATCATGCGAACGGCGGCGCTGCTCGAGGCGCGCGTCAGGGACGCGAGCGTCGACATCGCGCCGCTCTACGGCGCGATGGACCGGGCGGCGCAGGACAAAGCGGTGCTGCCCGCGCCGCCCGGACGGCGCAAGGTGGCGCTCGCCACCTCGATCGCCGAGACCTCGCTGACCATTGAGGGCGTGCGCATCGTCGTCGACAGCGGCCTGGCGCGCGTCCCGCGTTTCGAGCCCGACATCGGCGTGACGCGGCTGGAGACGCAGCGGGTCTCCAAGGCCGGCGCCGACCAGCGGCGCGGCCGCGCCGGGCGCACGGAGCCTGGAATCTGCTATCGGCTGTGGGAGGCGGCGGCCGACGGGGCGCTGGCGCCCTTCGCCAAGCCGGAAATCCTGTCCGCCGATCTATCCGGCTTTGTGCTCGACCTGGCCGCCTGGGGCGTCGCCGACCCCTCCAGGCTCGCGCTGCTCGACGCGCCGCCCGCGCCGGCCCTCGCCGAAGGGCGCGCGCTGTTGACGGCGATCGGCGCGCTCGACGCGGCGGGGCGCATTACCGAAGAGGGAAAGGCGATCGCCAGGGTTCCGCTGCCGCCGCGCCTGGCGCGGATGGTCATCGCCGCCGCCCGGCAGGGCCAGGCCGACCTTGCGAGCCGCCTGGCGGTGATGCTGACCGAGCGCGGGCTCGGCGGCGAGGGCGTCGATCTCGCCGGACGAATCGAGCGCTTTTCGCAGGACCGGTCGGAGCATGCGCGGGAGGCGCGGCGGCTGGCGAGCGGTCTGGCGCGACGCGCGCGGGCTCTGGCGGGGACGCCCGCGCAGAGCGGCGCGGGCGACGTCGGGCCGCTGCTGGCCTTCGCCTTTCCCGAGCGCATCGCCAAGGCGCGCGGCAGGCGCGGCGAGTTTCTGATGGCCAACGGCCGCGCCGCCGCCGTCGAGCCCGACGATTCGCTGAGCGGCTCGCCCTATCTGGCGATCGGCGAAATCGTCGGCCGCGCCGCTTCGGCGCGCATCCTGCTCGCCGCCCCGCTGTCGCTGGAGGAGGTCGACGCCGTCGCGGGCGCCTCGATCGAAACGCTTGAGGAGATATTCTTCGATCGAGCCTCGGCCTCGCTGCGCGCGCGGCGCCGGCGCCGGCTCGGGGCGCTGACGCTCGCCGAGCACAACCGGCCCGGTCCCCGCGACGAGGCGAGCGCCGCGGCGCTCGCCGCCGGCCTGCTCGACCTCGGGATCGCGCGGCTGCCGTGGAGCAAAAGCCTGAAACAATGGCGCGACCGGGTGCTGTTCCTGCGCCGGTCGGGCGATCCCGCCTGGCCCAACGTCAGCGACGAAGCGCTGGCCGCCGAGCCGGAATGGCTGGCGCCGTTCCTGCTGGGCAAGACGAGTCTCGCCGAGATTTCCGAAGGCGATTTGGCCGCCGCGCTGCACGCGTGGCTCCCCTACGGGCTGGCGCGGCGTCTCGAAATCGAGGCGCCGACGCATTTCGTCGCGCCGACCGGCTCGGCGATCGCGGTGGACTATGCGGCCGAGGGCGGCCCGGCGATCGCGGTGCGGGTGCAGGAGCTGTTCGGCCTCGCCGCCCATCCCGCGCTGGCGGGCGGCCGCGCGCCGCTGACGCTTCATCTGCTGTCGCCCGCCCACCGCCCAATCCAGATCACCCGCGACCTGCCGGGCTTCTGGCGCGGCTCGTGGGCCGCCGTCAAAGCCGAAATGCGCGGCCGCTACCCCCGCCACGCCTGGCCCGACGACCCCGCCGCCGCCGCGCCGACGACACGCGCCAAGCCGCGGGGGACGTGACGCCCTATGGCTTCTCGTCCGTCTGGCCGAATCGCTCGACGGCGAAGGCGGCGGCGCGCGACAGATGCGCGCGCATCGCGGCGTCGGCCGCTTGCGGATCGCGATCGAGAATCGCCCTGGCGATCGAGCGGTGCTCGGCGACCGATTGGGCGAGGATGTCGGCGGTCAGCGCGCCGCCGACCTGCGCCATGATCAACGGCAGCCGCAGCTGGCGGCCAAGTTCCGAGAGCTGGAGGTTGCCGGCAAGGCGCATGACGGAAGCGTGGAATCGCTGGTTCTCCTCCATATAGGCCGAGGAATGACGCCGGGCGTCCTTGAAGATCGAGCCGATCTCGACGGCGAAACGCTCCCGGCGCGCCAAATCCGTCGCCAGCGCGGCGAGCCTCGCGGCGAGCGCCTCGAGTTCGCATCGTATCTGGAACAGATCCTGCATTTCGCGCAGCGACAGACGCCGCACCAGCGCGCCGCGATTCGGCTCCAGCTCGATCAGTCCTTCCGCGGCGAGCCGCCGGAACGCCTCGCGCACCGGCCCACGGCTCACGCCGAAACGGTCGGTCAGCTCCTTTTCGACCACCCGCTGCCCCGGCACGAACCGGCGCCCGAGAATGTCGTCCCTCAGCCGTTCGACGACATGGGCGACCGTCGCGCCATGGACCCGCGCACCGGAACGCTCGCGCGCCCCCCCGCTAAGCGCTGGCGCGTCGTCATGGTCGCCGGTCCGTTCCATCGATGCCCGCCAGAATGCCGAGCGCGTAAAATAATGCCGCCCGCGCTTGACATGCAACTGCCAGTCGATATTGTCCTACAATCTTGCTTGATTTGCAAGGCCGGACCGGATCGGACGCGTTGCGGCGGGCCCGTCGGCGCCGGAAGCCAAACGTGAAAGGCGGTCAATCGGGCGCCGATCGCCCCAATTGGGGGTCGTC
>JBEKSH010000163.1:0-6355 GCA_049517235.1 Roseiarcus sp.
CAGCACCGTTACGCCGCCCTCGGAAAGGCGATAGATCAAATCCCAGAACCGCCGCCGCGAGGTCGGCTCGACGCCCGACGTCGGCTCGTCGAGAAAAAGAATAGGCGGCACGTGCAAAACCGCGCAGCCAAGCGCGAGCCGTTGCTTCCACCCTCCCGAGAGGGTCGCAACCAGCGCATCCTCGCGTCCGCCAAGGCCCGCCATCGCGATGGCGAACTTGATCCGTTCCGCGAGCCTTGCGCCGGTCACCCGGTAGACGCCGCCGAAGAATCGCAGGTTCTCCATCACCGAAAGATCGGCGTAGAGCGAGAATTTCTGCGACATGTATCCGATATTCTCGCGGACGCGTTCGGGATTGCGCGCGACGTTGAGGCCCGCCACCACGGCGCGTCCGCCGCTCGGGCGCAGCAGGCCGCACAAGACGCGGATCAGCGTCGATTTTCCCGCGCCGTTGGGGCCGAGGAACCCCATTATTTCCCCGCGTCGCGCCTCGAAGCTCACGCCATCGAGCGCCGTGAACGCGCCAAAGCGCTTCACGATATGATCAGCGACAATTCTCGCCTCGCGATCTTGCCGCGCTTCGCTCATGCGGCGTCCGCCGGCCGGGCGAGCAGCGATACGAAGATATCCTCGATCGACGGAGCCAATTCTTCGATCTGCTCGAAGGGAACACCGGCGGCGGCGAGCGCCTGCCGCAGTTCCGGGATTCGGCGTTGCGCGTCGTCGACGACGACGTGAATCCCATCGCCGACCAGCAGCACGCCGGCGACCCCTTCGAGCCGCGTCGTCGCGTCGCGCGCCGCCCTTCCCTCGCGCGAAGCGATGGAGACCAGCTCGCCGGGCATCAGTTTCTTCAGGTTGGCCGGCGTGTCGCAATACGGCATCCGGCCGTCCTGGAGCAGGCCGAGCCGCGTGCAGCGCTCCGCCTCGTCCAGGTAAGACGTCGAAATGACGATGGTGACGCCTTCCGCGCGCAGTCCATAAAGGATCCGCCAGAAATCCCTGCGCGAGACGGGATCGACCCCGGCCGTCGGCTCGTCGAGCAGCAGGACCTTCGGCGTATGGATCAGCGAGCAGGTCAGGCCGAGTTTCTGTTTCATTCCCCCCGACAGCTGCCCGGCCAGGCGCTTTCGAAACGGCGTCATGCCGGACGCCGCCAACAAGCGAACCGCGCGTTCGTCCCGGCTTTTGCGGTCGATCTCGAACAGGTCGGCGAAGAATGCGATGTTTTCGTCGACCGTCAGGTCCTCATACAGGCCGAAACGCTGGGGCATGTAACTGATGTGGCTCTTCGCCAGTTCCGGGTTCTTGACGACGTCGACGCCGTCGATCGCGATCGATCCGTCGTCGGGCGCCATGACCCCGGCGAGAAGCCGCATGACAGTCGTCTTTCCCGCACCGTCGGGCCCGACAAAGCCGAATATTTCGCCCCTCGCGCAGGCGAAACTCAATTGCTTGATCGCCGCGACCCCGGCGAACCGTTTGCTCAGACCCGTCGCGGCGATGATCGTCGACGATCGATCGGTCATGGCGGGCCGGCGGGCAGCAATTGGATTTGCGCGTCGGCCGGCATTCCCGGAACCAGTTCGTGCGTGGGATTCTCGACGTCGATGCGGATCCTGTAGACGAGCGTGACGCGCTCGGCGTGCGTCTCCACGCTCTTCGGGGTGAACTCGGCGCTGGAGGCGATGAAGGCGATGCGGCCTCGGTATTGCTTGCCGGGATAGGTGTCGGTGGTCACCGTCGCGAGCTCGGCGTGCCGCACCTTGCCGATATCGGGTTCGTTGATATAGGCGCGCAGCCAGACATGATCGATATCGGCGAGCGTCACCACCGGCGCCCCGGGAAGAGCGACCTCCCCCAATTCCGCTTGCCGCACCAGGATCACGCCATCGAACGGCGCCGACAGGGTCGTGTATCCGAGCACGATATTGGCCATGGCGAGCGCGGCGTCCGCGCTCTGGACATTGGCCTGCGCCAACGTCACCCCCAGGATGGCCGAATCCTCCAGCGCCCTGTCTCGATCGAGCGCCGCGCTCGACTGTTTCAAGGCGGCGCGCGCCTGATCGCGAGCCTCCATCGTTCCCGCGCCCTTCGCCAGCAGGGCCTGCGCCCGGTCGAACTCAAGCTGTTTGAGTTCGAGGTCGGCCTCATCGCTGATGACCGTCCGTTTGTTGCTTTCGACATTCTGCTCGGCGACGGCGAGCTGGCGCCGCTGCGCGTCGAGAGCCGCCTGGGCGATGACGACCTGCTGGCGGTAGTCCGACGATTCGACTCGCGCGAGCAGGGCGCCGGTCTTGACCCACTGACCCTCGTCGAACGGTAGTTCGACAATGCGCGATTGCACCGTCTTGAAGCTGATGACGCTTTCGTGGGCCTCTATATTGCCTGAAACGACCAGCAAAGCAGGGTCTGTGGATGGACGGATCCATTGCCGGAGGGGGATGGCGAACCAGTACGCGGCGGCGCCGCCCACAGCCAGAACGGCCGCAGCCACAAGCAGGTTGATGCGTCTGCGCGTTAGCATGTTCGGCGCGTTTTCGGCGTTGGTCGGACCTCGGGGCGGAATCATGCCTATGGCGGCTGGCCGCCTTCGCCATTGATGTGCATCAACGCGATGATTTGGCAAGAACCGCCGATGGCGCGGATTTCCGTCACCGCGCCTTGAGGCGCGGCGCGAGCGCGAAATCAAAAGCCATCACGGCGTAGGGACGATCGACGACGCGCCCGCCGGCCTCGGTTCCCGCGGCGCGGCGCTCAAGCGGGCGAACGAGCGAGTCCTTCACGCCGAACACGACGTCCGAATCGAGATATTTGTCGCCGTCGATGAAGACGTGGGTGATGAGCGTCTCGTAGCCCGGCGCCGACAGCATGAAATGCACATGGGCCGGGCGGTAGGGGTGGCGACCCTGGGCGCGCAGCATTTTGCCGACCGGCCCGTCATGCGGGATCGCATAGAAACTCGGCACAATCGTCCACAGCCGGAAACGTCCCGCGTCGTCAAGCCGGCCGTCGCGGGATCGCGCGTCAAATATCGAGGAACACCGTCTCGTTTTCGCCCTGCAGGTGGATGTCGAAGGCGTACACCGCCTTGCCGTCCCGCTCGGATCGCTGGGCGACCAGGGTTGCGCGCCGGTTCTCCTGTTCGATCATGTTGAGCACCGGATCGGCCGCGTTGGCGGTCTCTTCGTCGGAGAAATACATCCGCGTGTTGAGGCCGATGTTGATGCCGCGCGCGACGATCCAGAAGTTGATATGGGGCGCCGCCGCGCCGCCGCCCCGTAGCGCGACCGGGCCCGGCTTGATGGTCTCGAAAGCGTAGAGGCCGGTCTTGAAGTCCGATCCGGCGCGACCCCAGCCGCGAAAATCCGCGTGGACGGATTCGCCCGGCATGTCTGTGCGTTGGTTGTAGCGTCCCGCCGCGTCGGCCTGCCATATCTCGATGAGCACGTCGCGTAGCGGCGTTCCCGAGCCGTCGAGCACGCGGCCCTCGATGGCGACTCGTTCGCCCGGCGTGTCGGGGCCGACGAGCACGGCGCCGAAATTGCGCTCGTAAATGTCGAACCCGGCCATGTCAGGGATCAGCCCGATATGCACGTAGGGCCCGGCCGTCTGCGAAGCGGTCTCCTTGAGATAGGGCAGCGGCGGCGCCATGGTTCAGTTTCCCTCCAGCTTGTTGTCGAACAAGGTCGATCGGCGGCCGCGCAGGACGATGTCGAACCGGTAGGCGAGCATGTCGAACGGCGCCGCCGCGTTGACGTCGAGCGGCGCGATGAGACGGTCGATCGCCGCCTCGTCCGGGACGGTGCGGACGATCGGGCAGATCTGGATCAGCGGGTCGCCTTCAAAATACATCTGCGTGATGAGGCGCTGGGCGAAGCCCGAGCCGAAGATCGAGAAATGGATATGCGCCGGCCGCCAGCTGTTGACGTAGTTGCGCCAGGGATAGGGGCCCGGCTTCACCGTCCGGAAGAAATAATAGCCGTTCTCGTCGGTCAGCGTGCGGCCGCAGCCGCCGAAATTCGGATCGATCGGCGCGAGATAAGTGTCCTTCTTGTGCCGGTAGCGGCCCCCCGCGTTGGCCTGCCACAATTCGACGAGCGTGTGCGGGACCGCTCTCGCCGTCTCGTCCAGCACGCGGCCATGCACGAGGATGCGCTCGCCGATCGGGTCGCCGTCCTTGGCGTAGTTGCGGATCAGGTCGTTGTCGAGCGCGCCGAGGTCGTTGTGGCCGAACACCGGTCCGGTCATCTCCGACGGCGAATTGTCGATCGATAAAAGAGCTTGGCGCGGCGATCGCAGCACCGACGTCTTGTAGTTCGGAGCATAGGCCGGGGGCTGGATCGACCGGTCGCGCTGAAAGAACCCGCCGTCCTCGTAGGGCGGCCGAAACGGCTCGGGCCGATTGCTGCGCTCCGAGGCGATGCGCTGGGCCGCGTTGGTCATGGTTTCCTTCCCTCGTGCTGGCGGGTTGAGTCGGCCGGCGGCGCCGGCGGCCTGATGAATCGTGCGGCCGGCCATTCCCAAAATAAATGCATGGTTTATCATGAAGCGCATGAACAAAATCGATTACTTCGATCTCGACGGCGCCGCGCTGCGGCTGTTTCTCGCCGTCCTCGAGGAGGGCTCGGTGACCGGCGCGGCGATCCGGCTCGGGCTCACGCAATCGGCGGTGAGTCACAGTTTACGGAAGCTGCGCCGCATTGCGCGCGATCCGCTGTTCGCCAAGTCGGGGCGCGGCATCGTCGCGACCGCGCATGCGCGCGCCCTCGCCGCGCGCGCGCGCGCGCTTCTGGACGACATGAAGGCGTTTGCGTCCGGAGCGTCTTTCGATCCGGCCGCCGCGGAGCTTACGCTGACCGTGGCGGCGAACGACTTCCAGCGCGATCTGCTGTTGCCGGCGCTGTTCGGCCGCGTCGAGGCGGCGGTCAAGCGCGTGACCTTACGGGTCATCCCGTCGCAATCGCCGACCGCCGCCCTGCTGCGCGAGAACCGCTGCGACCTTCTGATCTCCCCACTGCCGCCGGCCGGCGCGGACATCATGCAGAAGCGCCTGCTGCAGGACCGTTACGTCTGCTTCTACGACCCGCGGCGGCGCGCGCCGCCGGCCTCGCGGGTGGACTATCTGGCCGCGCGGCATATCACTGTGGTCTATCCCGACAATGAGCGGCTCAACTTCGACCGGCGGCTCGCCGCACTCGGCGTCCTGCGCGACATCGCGGTATCGGCGCCGAGCTTCGCCGGCGTGCCGGCCTTTCTGCGCGACAGCCGCATGCTCGCCAGCATGCCAAACCTGCTCAGCGGAGGGTTGATGGGCGATTTCGCATTTGCGCCGATCCCGCTGGGGCGGCGTCACAGCCGCCTGGCGGAGCTGCCGATGTATATGGCCTGGCATCGGCGCTTCCAGGACGATCCCGCGCATGTCTGGCTGCGAAGGTTGCTCGACGATACGGCGGCCGAAGTCGCGCGTTCTCACATGCCGGAACGCTGAGCCGCGCCGCCCGCGCCGGAGCGTCGCTGCGAGACTTCTTGAAACCGTGTCGGCGTCAGCCCGACATGCCTGGTGAAGAAGCGTGTGAAATAGGCGGGATCGTCGAAGCCCAGCGTGAAGGCGATTTCTTTGACGGACATCAGCGTGAAGGTGAGGTCGCGGGTCGCTTCGAGGACGACCCGCGCGTTGATGACGCCGAGCGCCGAACGGCCGAACGCGCGTCGGCAGATCCGGTTGAGGTGCGTTTCCGATATGGCGAGCCGCTCCGCATAGTAGGAAACGGGCCGGTGGGACCGATATTCGCGATCGAGCAGGCTGCTGAATTGCGTCGCGCGGCGACCGACCCGGTCGGCGGACGGATTGTCCGCCGTGACCGTCGACGTGACGACGCGGCCGAGCGTCAGCAGCACGATCGACAGATGCGCCTCGATCAGCGCGTCCCGCCCCGGCGCGCCGCCGGCGAATTCGCGCGCCGCGGCCGCGACGCCGCGCGCAACCGTCTCGCCGGCCGTCGCGTCGCCGCCAAGCGGCACGACGCGCGGCCGGGTCATCGCCGCCCGAAGGATCGGGCTCTGCTGCAGCATGCGCTCGGCGCGGTCGATCAGCAGGGTAATGACGCTGCCTTCGATGTCCTGCGAGAAGCGGAAGCCATGGACGGCGCGCGGGGGAACCGTCACGGCGACCGGCGGGACGAGCGGCGCGGCGCCGCCCTCCAGCGCGGCCGCGCCGCTTCCGCGCGAAATGTGCAGAATTTGAAAGAAACCGCGGGGGCGGTGCGGTCGAATCTCCCAGTTGAAGCGCGCGCTTCGCGCCGCGATGGACTCGCAATGCAGCCAATGGCCCAGCAAGGCTTGTTCGCTTTCG
>JBEKSH010000164.1:0-6351 GCA_049517235.1 Roseiarcus sp.
GTTCCCGGCAACACGGTCAGGACGTCGTCGCCCCAGGCGACGGGCGCGCGCGCCGCCGCCAGGCAACCCGACATGGCGGTGACGCCGGGGACGACCGTCACGGGAAAGCGCGCCTGCAATCGCACGAAAAGATGGATGAACGAGCCGTAGAACAGCGGGTCGCCTTCGCTCAGCAGCGCGACGTCCCGGCCCGCCACAAGATGCGCGGCGATCGCCTCGGCGCTCGTTTCGTAGAACGCCGCTAGCAGCGCGGCGTAGCGGGGATCGTCGAACGGAATTTCGGTGGTGACGGGGTAGAAGAGCGGCAGTTCCTCGCATGTGCGGAGCAGCCAGCGATCGACGATCTTGCGCGCGTTGCCGCGCCGGCCGGCCTTGGCGAAATAGGCGACGACGGACGCCGCCTGAATCAGCCGCACCGCTTTGACGGTCAGCAATTCGGGATCGCCGGGCCCCAGGCCGACGCCGTACAGTCGCCCTGTGCCCGGCATGGTCATTCCAGGGCGCTCGCCAACGCATTGACCGCGGCCGCGGCCATCGCGCTGCCGCCTTTGCGTCCGCGCACGACAATCGACGGGCCGCCCGAGGCGATAAGCGCCTCCTTGGATTCGGCCGCGCCGACGAACCCGACGGGCATGCCGATAATCGCCGCCGGCGAAGGCGCCCCCGCGTCGAGCATTTCCAGAAGGCGAAACAGCGCGGTGGGCGCATTGCCGATGACGACGATCGCGCCCGCGAGCCGTGGCGCCCACAGGTCGAGCGCCGCCGCGGAGCGGGTCGTGCGCAAGCGCGCGGCGATGTCCGCTATGGCGGGATCGCCGAGCACGCAGATCACTTCGTTGTCGGCGGGCAGGCGCGAACGCGTAACCCCCTCGGCGACCATCCGCGCATCGCACAGGATCGGCGCGCCGCGCCGCAGCGCGGCGATCGCCGCGACCGCCGCGCCCGGCGAGAAATGGATGTCGGCGGCGGCCTCCACCATGCCGCAAGCATGGATGACGCGCACCGCGACACGCTCCTCCGGCCCTTCAAAACGCGCAAGATCGGCCTCGCGCCGAATGATCGCAAAGGATTGGCGATAGATTTCCGCGCTGTCGCGGATGTAGTCGCGGCTCATCGTCACGGCCAGGGCTTCCTTGCCAAACGCGCCAACAGAGGCGGGATGTCGCGCCTGGACAACCCGGTGCGCGAGGGCTTGTCGCAAGCCTTGCCGTTGACGATCAGGTCATAGCCCGATTCGCGCGAGACCAGCGTGAACGGCGCGGCCCGCCCATGAGCGCAGCCTTTCTCGCAGCCGCTCACATGGAGCACGATCCCGTCGCCTGGCGGGAGCGACGACGCAAATTCAAGCGCCTCCGCGGGCGCCGCGCGCGCCGCATTGGCGCAGGCGGGCGCCCCCGGACAGGTGACGACCGCCAGACGCGGGTCGGCGGGATCGACGATGAAGCGCCGCGCCAGCGCGACGGCGAGGTCCTCCGCGCCGCGCCGCTCAAGCCCGGCGACGATCAACGCGCGCCACGGCGTGACCCGGATATCGGCGGCCGAGCAGCGCCGCGCCTCCCGCGCCAAAAGGCGAAAATTCTCGGCCGTCGTGCGTCCGAGCGGCGGCGCCGCGCCAACGAAAAAGAAATCGTCGAACGCCTGAATCCCCAGAAAATCACGATGGGCCGTCGCACGGCGCAGGCGCGGAGGCGGCGTGGCGGGCGTCAGGCCGGCGGCGCAAAGAACCGGCGCCGCGCCGTGCGCAACGGTGAGCGCGCGCATCCGCCGCGAAGCGTCGCCGCCTTCGCCCGCCTCTCGCAGGAACGCCAAAGCAAGCGCCGCCGCGACGCCGGGAACATCCTGCGGCGCGCAGACGGAACTCGAATCGCCGTCGCCGGCGAGCCCCACGGCGAAGCGAGGCCCATCCTCGCCGCGGAACGCCTCAAATCTTATGTCGGCCTCGATATCGCCGAGCGGCAGCGCGCCGCCGCCGTCGATCAGGAAGCCGAACTTCGCCGGCAGGCGATGCAGCGACGAATCGGCGCCAAGCCGCGCCTCGAGGGCGGCGACGATCGGCGCGACGTCGACGATCGCCCGCGGATCGATGTCCGCGATCGGGCTCGCGACGATGTTGCGAATCGCCTCCGCCGTCGCATCGGCGTCGAGCAGGCGAAGTTCGCGCAGCCGGCGCTGCAGGTCCGCCAGGCCCGCCTCGCGAACGCCGCGCAGCTGGATATTGGCGCGCGAGGAAATCTCGATCACGCCATTGCCGAACCGCGCCGCGCAATCGGCGATCGCCTCCGCGCGATCGGGGCTGAGGGGCCTGCCGGAGACGCGAATACGCACCAGCAGCCCGTCGCCCGTCCGCATCGGCGCGAGCGCGCCGGGACACCAGCCCTTGCGCAGCGAGGCGGGCGCGTTCACGCGGCAGCCCTCTTCATCTGCTCGAGAATTTCGGCTGACGAATTGCGTCGCGAAATCCACAACCCGCGGCGCCGCGCCTCTTCGAAACGCTCGGCCATGCCCGCCGCGGCTTGCGGGTTGGCCGCGACGAGGAAGGCGCGCACGCGCTCGTCGCCGCAGGTGGCGTCGAACAGCAGATCGAAATATCGGCTTGGCGCGGCGTCGGTCAGCGCCGCATAGGCGAAAAGATTGTCGAGCGTCTCGGCGATCTCCGCCGCGCCGCGATGGCCGTGGCGCATCTGGCCGGCGATCCAGCGCGGATTGACCGCGCGGCCGCGCAGCGCGCGCGCGATCTCCTGGGCGAGCGGACGCACGACGCTGCTGTGCGGCCGAGTCGTATCCACGTGATAAAGCTCAGGCGTTCCGCCGAGCGATTGGGCGGCGGCGGCGAAGCCGCCCTCATGTTCGGCGAAGGCGTCGGAATCGAGCACGTCCTGCCCGGCCAGGTCCTGCACATGGACGAAGGCGTCGGCGGCGGCGACGCGCAAACGAAACGCCTCGCCTTCCTCGCGGCCCTCGCCCTCGCCGTCATAGGCGTGGCTGGCGGCGGCGAGATAGGCGGCGGCCAGTTCATGGCGATCGGCCCAATCGCCTGTCGCGAGCATATGCGCGAGCCCTACGCCGTATCGTCCCGGCGCCGCGCCGAAAATGCGCGGCGCGGAAACGCCGGCATGCGCCGCGAGCGGATTGTCCTCAACGCTTTCGTCGCGCGACGCGACATCCTGAATCGCTCGATGCAGCAAGGCGATCTGGGCGGGAAAGACGTCGCGAAAAAGGCCGGAGACGCGCAAGGTGACGTCGACCCTGGCTCGCCCAAGCATCGCAATGGGCAGAATTTCATAACCGTTCACGCGGCTCGAAGCGTGATCCCACACGGGGCGAACGCCCAACAGCGCGAAGGCCTGCGCGATATCGTCGCCGCCCGTTCGCATGCTGGCGCTGCCCCACAGGTCGAGCACGATCCGTCGCGGCCACTCGCCGTGGTCCTGCGCGTAGCGCGCCACGACCTCCTCGGCGGTCCGCCGGCCGATTTCCCAGGCGGTGCGCGTCGGCACGGCGCGCGGATCGACCGCGAAGAGATTGCGCCCCGTCGGCAGGACGTCCAGCCGTCCGCGGGCGGGCGCGCCGGCCGGTCCCGGCGCGACGAAGCGGCCGTCGAGCGCGGCGATGAGCCCGCCGATCTCCGCTTCGGCGCAGGCGTCGAGCCGGGCGCCGATCGCCGTCGCGTCGGCGCCGCTACGCTCGAGAAGAATCTCCAAATTTTCCGCGCGGGATTTCGCGTCGGGCGGGCGTCCGAAAACATGCAGCCCATCGCCGACGCGCATGTCCTTGAGATCGCAAAGCCAGGCGTCGAGACGCACAAGCGCCGCCTCCGGGTCGAGCGCGGAGGCCGCGCATTCCTCTGTCAAACCCGCCTGTTGCGCGCGCTCCAGGATCATATTGGCGATGGCGCGCGCCCGGCGCGGATCGAGCGACTGCGCCTGCGCATATTCATCGAACAGGCCTTCGAGCTCCGCCGCCAATCCGTGGCTTCCCGCGGCCATCAGCGGCGGCGTCAGATGGCCGATCGTCACGGCGCCGATGCGGCGCTTGGCCTGAGCCGCCTCGCCCGGGTTGTTGACGATGAAGGGATAGATGACGGGCAGCGGGCCAAGCACGGCCTCGGGCGCGCATGAAGCCGACAAGGCGACCGATTTGCCCGGCAGCCATTCGAGCGTGCCATGCGTTCCGCAATGGATCATCGCGTCGATGCGCGCTTCATTGCGCAGCCAAAGGTAGAACGCGACATAGGCGTGGCGCGGCGCGAGATTGGCGTCATGATATTCGCCCTTGCGCGCCCCTCCATGTCCACGATCGGGCTGCACCGCGATGATCAGTTTGCCCGCCTGCGCGAAGGGGAAATGAAAGGCGCCCGCGCGGACCGCCGGGTCGGCCGCGCTCGCGCCCCACGCGGCGCTGACCGAACGCGCGAAATCGTCCGGCACCCGCGCCAGCGCGCGCTCGTATGCCTCGATGGAGAGAACGGCATCGCCGACGCTCCGCGACAATTGGCGGATCAGATCGGCCTCGGACGGCAGGGCGCCGACGTCATAGCCGGCCTCGCGCAGCGCCTCGCCGATCGCCACGACGCTGCGCGGCGTGTCGAGGCCGACGGCGTAGCCGACGCGCCCGCCCTTGGCGGGATAATCGGACAGCACGCAGGCGAGAGCGCGCGCCGCGCGCGGCTTTCGGCGCAAATGAGCCCACGCGCAAGCAAGATCGGCGACATAGGCGACACGATCCTCCATCGGCGCGTGCGCGATTCGCGTGAACTCGAGCCGCGCGCTGCGCCGCGCCTCTTGCTTGAACGAAACGGCGCGCGTGACGATGCGCCCGTCGATCTCCGGCAGCACGACATGCATGGCGAGATCGGCCGCGCCGAGGCCGCGCGTCGAGCCGGCCCATTGCTCGCGCGACGAGCCGGCCAACACGACCTGCAACACGGGAGTGTCGGCCGCATCGAGAACGCCGCCCCCTTCCTCGACGCGCGCCGAAAAGGCCGTCGCATTGAGGATGACGTCGAACGGCGTCTCAACAAGAAGGCGCAAAAGGGGCGCCTGGACTTCAGGGTCTTTGAGGCTCGTCACGTAAGCGCTTGAAACGTTGACGCCCCGCGCCGCCAAGGCGTCGGCCAGCGCATCGATGGGCGCCGTGTCGCCGGCCAGAAAGATCGACCGATAGAAGACGACGAGCGCGCGCGGCGCTTGGCTTAGGCCTTCGCGGCGCCCGCTTTCGTAAAGACCGAAAGGCGTTACGGGACGCGGCCGCGGCGGCGGCGCCGACGCGCCGAGACGGTGCGCGATGAATTGCAGGCAGCCCGCCATATTGTCCGGCCCGCCTTCCTCGAAATAGCGCCAAAGCTCGCGAAGATCGTCGACGTCGAGGGTCGAGGCGGCGTCGAGCCTCGCGTCTCCAAAACGATCGCCCGGCACGACCGCGAGCGCGACGCCTCCCGCGCGCGACGCGGCGGCGAGTTGGTCGACGCCGTAGCGCCAGTAATCCATGCCCCCGAGCAGTCGAACCAGCACGAAGCGCGCCTTGGCGCAGACTTTCTCGAGATAGAGATCGACGGAGAACGGGTGCCTGAGAAGCGCAAGATTGGCGAGGCGCAGGCTTGGCGACCGGTCCGCGGCCTCCTCCCAGGCCGCGGCGAAGGAGGCCAGATCGCTGTCGGAAAAAGACAGGAAAACGACGTCGGCCGGCGAGTGGTCGAGATCGACCGCCGCGGCTGTTTCGTCAAGGGATCGGGCGTCAATCCTAGCGATGTGCATGGCGCGGCGTCTCAGGCCTGCAGAGCGGCGGCGACGGCGCGCCGGTCGACGCCCCTTTCGCCGATCACCACGAGACGGCTGCGCCGCGCCTCGCCTTGCCGCCACGGACGATCGAACTCCCGGCGGAACCTTTGGCCGACGCCTTGCACGAGCAGCCGCATCGGCTTGCTGACGACGTCGATGAAGCCCTTCACGCGCAGGACGTCATGCGCCTCAGCCACCGCGGCGAGGCGCGCGAGGAAAGCGGCGGGATCGGCGACGGGCGGCAGATCGACGACGAAAGTGTCGAAGTCGTCATGGTCGTGCGCCTCTTGCGCATCGTGACGGGAAGGACGCCGCGCGAGATCGTTTTCAACGGCCGCCGCGACGCCGAGCAGCACATCGGGGTCGACCCGCCCTTCTTGCGTCTCGACGATCTTCACGGCGCGCGGGACGGTTTGCCCGATATCAGCCCGGATTCGCGCAAGATCCTGCGCGCTCGGCAGATCGGTCTTGTTGAGCACGATCATGTCGGCGCAGAGCAATTGATCGAGATAGACTTCCTCGAGCGGATTGTCGTGATCGAGCGAGGGGTCGGCTTGACGTTGGCGGGCGATTT
>JBEKSH010000165.1:0-6324 GCA_049517235.1 Roseiarcus sp.
AGGGGTGGTCCTCCCAGGTGATGTCCCGTCTCGTGCATCAAGGCGAAGGCGAGACCTTCAACTCCTATGCGTCGATGCCGCCCGAGTCCGCCATATAGACGGACGTGCCTGCCATGTGGCCCGAGGAAGGCTTGAGCATTCAAAGCCCGAGTTTCCCAGTCGAGTTCGTAGCGAAGATTCGGAAAATGGGATCGAAACCGCGCCAACAGAGCACGCGCTCGGTGCAAAGGCCTTCGCGCCTGCGCTGGCCAAATGTCGCTCGAAGGGACCAAATCGTCAAAAATTGGCAGAGCAGCTCCTCCTGTAAGCTTGAATTCCCCTCAATCGACCGGGCTTTCGTAGCTTGTTGTGTCGGCATCCGCCGGATCACGCCCTTGGGCGATATACGCGTAACGCTACGTGGTCGAGCCTGAATACGGAAGCGGTCTATCTGAACAGCGGGTGTTCAGAATTGCGCACAAATTGGACCCGACATCCGCCGACTAAGAGCCCGGAAGGAAATAGCCGAATCGAGGGCGGCGCTCAAATTGAAGCGTTCGCTCTTGCTTTGACGACGAATGGGCAGCGGCTAATTCCTGACAGGCCCTAAGGGTTGTGCCGTCGCATCCAAAATGTGGCTGCTCCTGTCGTCGGGACGCCGTGCGACTTCCTTGTGGAACGTGTTGAAGATTGGCTATATACGCGCCCTATCCGAGCTCCGCCATCGCCGCATCGATCCTTCGCAGCAGCACGTCGTCGCCTTGGCTGTCGGCGGCGACCCGCGCCCGTTCGAAGCAGCCTTTGGCATTTTCGCGCTTCTTGTTCATCGCGGCCAGCACGCCGAGGTTAAAGTTGATGCGGGCGATGATGACGCCCCTTTCGCTCAGCTGTTTGTGCGAAGCGGCCTCCTGCAGCAGCGCGCGCGCCCGGCGCGCGCCGAACAGTTTGGCCCCGACGAGGATCCAGAAATTCTTGAGGACGACGGCGGCCGAGGGCTTTTGTCCGCCGGACAGGATCTGAATGTAGATCTCGGCGAGGAGGATGCGCCCGAACGCCGCATAGGTATGGTCCCCCGCGGCGTCGCATTGCGCAATCGATTTCTCGATGACGTCAATTCCTTCGGAAATCCGGCCCAACGCGATCAACGCGGCGCCCCGCGGGGCGCGCAGCACGCTGTACAGCGCGCCCAGCTGTTCGAATTGCGCATTGAGCGCGTCGATCTGCGCGAGCCCTTCGCGCGCGCGTCCCAGAAGAATGGCGCAGACGGCCTTGATGATCGCTCCCTGCAGTCGGTCGAACGGCGCGATCGCCACGCGCAGACAGTCGTCGGCCTGCGCGATCGCCGCCTCAGGCGCGCCGCCTACCATGTCAATCCATCCGAGAATCCAATTCGCGAACCCGATCGCTCTTGGATCGTTGCGTTCCTCCCCCGAGGCGATGAGCCGCATGGCTATCTCGCGCGCTTCCTTGACGAGGCCGCGATAAATATAATCCCAGCTGGCGAAGAAATAGCTTGCGTTGCGGATGAAGTTGTCGCCGAAGCGAAGACTTTCATCCATCAACTGCGCCTTCATTCGATCGGCGGCGTCGAGCGAGTCCAGTCCCAGCCTGGTCCTGCATTGCAATAAGCCGCCGCGCGCATAGGCCCTGGCCCGACCATCCCCGAGACGCTCCGCAACCGCGAGCGCCTCGACCATCAACGCGTGGGCCTCGCGCAGGTCGAAGTTCTGGACGAGCGACAGCGCCTGATAGTAGTACGCGGTGACCAGGTCAGGCGTCTCGCCGGCCTGCTTGACGAACGGCATGAATTTAACGGCGACCTGCCCGGCTTCCCGATAGGCGCATTTCAGCATCAGAGTTTCCAGCAGCCGCACCACCGCCTGCACCACCGATGGCGGATCGGCGCATGCGCTGTGCGCCTCGAACACCGCAAGCGCCTGTCGATAGAATTGCTCCGCCTCCGGGACGGCATAGACGTTGAGGCTCTTCTGCCCCGCCATCGCCAGATAGGCGAACGCCTTATCGACGCTCTGGGCGGCGGCGTAATGATGGGCGAGGGTCTCGGCGATCTCGAACAGCCGATTTGCGCCGCGGCGCTCGAGTTCCTCGGCGACCTTGAGGTGCAACGCGACGCGCGGACCGGTCAACAGACCATTATAAAGCGCGTCCCGCACGAGAGCGTGCTTGAACACATAGTCGCCGGACGCCTCGTCGCGATGCACGAGGTCAAGCGCCTCCATCGCGGCGAACGAAGCTTCACCGTGCTTTTCCGACGCGCTCAGCGCGATGACAAGGTCGGGGTCGAAGCGGCGCCCGATCACCGCCGCCACCTGCAGCAAGGACCGGTCGGCGGGGGCCAGCCGGTCGACGCGCGAGGTGAGCAGCGCTTGCACGCTTTCCGGCAAGGCCTCGGCCACCGCGGCGGGATCGAAGTCCAGACCGCCCGCACTGCGCCGCACGGCGCCGCGCTCGACCAGGTAGCTCGCGATCTCTTCGGCGAACAGCGCGTTGCCTTCCGCCTTCGCCGCGATCAGCTTCGCCAGCGCCTCGGGCAGTTGATCGACGCCGAGCCGCGCTTGCGCGATCCGCGACGTTTCCCGCGCCGATAGCGGCTCCAGCGCCAATTGCGTCACCCGGGGCCGCCCGCTCCAAGAGGGGGCGTATTCCGGGCGCCGAGTGTGCAGGATCAGCAGTTGGAGCGGCTCCTGAATGGCGATGATGCTCGCCAGCAGCTCCTCCGATGCGCTGTCCAGCCAATGCAGGTCCTCGAAGACCATGATCATCGGCGTCAGCCGGGAGCGCGCCTGCACGAGCTGCCGCAGGAGATTGCGGGTGCGCAATCCGATCAACACGCCGTCCAGCCCGGTCAGGGCGCCCTCCGGCGCTTCGAGGCCGAGCAGATTGAGTAACAAGCCGAGATTTTCCGGGGACCTGAGGCCGAGCGCCTGAAGTCCTTCATCCAGTTTGCGTGTGATCGCTGCTTTTTCGTCGCCGGACGCCAGCTGCAAGGAGCCGCGCACGATTTCGATGAAGGCGCGGAACGGCGTCTGCTGTCCGTCCGGCGCGCAGTTTCCGGTCAGGATCCTCGCGCGCTCCTTGACGATCTGCCTGCGAAATTCATGCAGCAGGCGCGACTTGCCGATCCCGGGTTCGCCGACGATGTCGATGACCTGGACGCCGGCGGCGATTGTATCGAGGCCGCGCTCCAGCCTCTCCAGCTCCTGGTCGCGCCCGACATAGGTCGTGAGGCCGCGATGGAGCGTGGCGTCAAAGCGCGACGCGCCGGCGCGGATCGCGTCCAGCCGATAGACCCTTGTGGCGCCTGTCCTTCCCTTGATCTCTTTCTCGCCGGCAAAGCTCGCGTCCACCAGCCCCTCCACCAGCCGATACGTCTCCTCGCTCATGACAGCCGATCCCGGTTCGGCCAGGGCTTGCAGGCGCGCCGCGACGTTCACCGTGTCGCCGAGAACCGTGACGCCGGCGTCGGCGCCGCCTCGCACCTGGCCGAACACCGCCGGTCCGGTGTTGATGCCGATGCGCACCTGCGGCCGCGCCCCGTGCCTTGCTTCGAGATCGCCGCCGGCGGCCGTCAGCCGTTGAAGAATCGCCAGCGCGGCCCGGCAGGCGCGCAATGGCGCGTCTTCGAACGCGACCGGCGCGCCGAACACCGCCATCACGCCATCGCCGGTGAAGCCCTGCACGATGCCGCCCTGCTCGCGGACGGCGCCCTCCATCAGCTGCGCGAGGCTTTGCATCAGCGTGAAGGCCGCCTCCTCGCCGAATCGTTGCGAGAATGTGGAGAATCCAACCATGTCCGCGAACAGGACGACGACCTGTCGGCGTTCCGCTTCCACGCGATCCCCCCACTCCGCATCCCCCCGCCTCGCAGGGACACGATACGGCGACATCCTACGGTAGCGGCGCCGCATCCACAAATTGGCCGCGATCGTCTTCACGGCCATCGCCGGCGGCTATAGGAGCGAGCACGGGCTGGCGAGCTTCGCCCTGCTCGCGTTAGAGGCCGACGCCTGGGCGGTCGAGGGCGGGCGCCCAATGTCCAGGCTCACGACAAACGCGAGTGACGATTGCAAGCAGATTCCTTCATTGTTTGCCTGGCGCAGCGGCGCCGCCACGGCGCGACCGCCTTCGAATCGAAAGCCCGTTTCGCAAGCGCCGGATTTGAGGCAATCTTGCAAAGTCCGATACGCCGGCATGCTGGATAGGAGCCCTGCGCCATGCGAGAGAACTGCAAATCCGCCTTGGCGCTCGTCGCCGTCATGCTCATCGGCTGGGCCGGCGCGGCGCGCGCCGACGTCATCGACGGCAACTGGTGCAACGAGGGGCGCCACTTTTCGATCAGCGGTCCGACGATCGTCACGACCGAAGGCACGAAGACGCAAGGCAATTACAGCCGCCACGCCTTCACCTACACCATTCCCCCGCAAGACCCGTCGGCCGGCGCGCAGGTGTTCGTGGCGCTGCTCAACGAAACGACCGTAAGGCTGCGCATCGGCGCCGACCCCGCGGCGCCGACGCAGATCTGGCGAAGGTGCGACGTGACGAGCTAGCCGATCGGAGACGGGCGCCCATTGTCCAGGCTCACGACAGAGACCGACGACCACAAGCGGATTCCTTCATTGTTTGCCTGGCGGTGCGGCGCGCGAGAGGAATTCGAAGTCAGGGATCGACTTTATCGCGACCGCCGAAGGCGGCGGCCCTTCAGGCCGTCCTTAAGTTCGACTTCCTCTCGCGCATAGTCGCCGCCAGGCGATCAATGAACCTTTGCCGCCGAGGGCCGCGCCGGTCTCGCTGCGTCTGAATGAGGCCGCGGCCGCGCGGATTCGAAAACTTGAATGCAGGTTATGCGCGAACGGCAGGCGTCCGGCGGTGCGTCAGCCGATGACCGTTGTCGACCTCTCGCGGACGTTCGACCGATGGCGTGTCGCCTCCTTTGGCTGAAATCCATGCGGTGAGGTCTGCCATAGCCTTACACTGGGTCATCGCGTGGAACGCGGCGATGGCCTGACGGACCTCGACCGGCGCCGGGACATTCCCTTCGATGGCCCCGATGGACGCCTCCGGAAGTGGCTCGCCGATCGACGTCAAGAGTGCGCCACACGAAAGAACCGCGCCGAAAAAAGGGCGGCATGCCAACACGACGCGCGGGAAAAGAAGCGTCGCGCAGCATTCCTGTATCGTTCAGGCGGGCAGCTTGAGTGTCTTCGCGACCTGACTCTTGATCCGCTCAGCCGATTCGGTGGCGACCTTCTGGGCCAAAGCGGCGAAGTCCTTGGCCTGAGCGCTGATCGCCTCGGCCTGCTTGCTGGCATGCTCGCTCTGCAGCGTGACAAATTCTGAAACCGACTTGACGCTGATGATGGACTTGATGAAATCGAAATTGGCCTCGGCGTTGGCGCGCAGAGCCTCGAGCGCCTTGGTGTTGAACTCGACAATGCCCTTTGCGGCGGTCGAATAGCTCGATTCCAGGGCCCCAGTCGCCTCTTCAGCGGCGCTCTTGGCCTTGGCGTAAGCGGCGCGGGTGTCGGCGACACTCTTTTCAACGGCCTTGCGGACACTTTGTTGAACTTCGGCCACCGGAGCTGAAACGGCTTCGACGGTCTTCTCGATTTTTGACTCCGCGAGCGCCTCGGCGGAAGCGGGGCTGGAAGAAGTGGTTTTCTCGATTGCAGCGGCCATGACGAACGATCCTCGGTTTGAGTTGAGCGAATTATTTGAGATTGCGACTCCTAAGGGGCTTTCTTGGCTGCGGAAGTCGCGGTCGTTTGGACCAGTGCGCCAAGTTCCTTGGCCTGGCTTTGCAACGTATTGAGCTGCGTCTTCAGGAATTCGCTTTGCAGGGTGATGGCCTCTTGCGGGTCCTTCACCTGCGCCAGCTTTTGGGCGAGATCGAAAACAGCATTCACATTCTGCTCAGTAAAGCCAAGGATCTGCGCGCCGACATGCTTGGCGCTGCTTTGCGCTTCATGCGCCGCGCCCTCCACGGTTCCCGCCGCCTTCTGGGCGGCCGTCACGAAATCTTCAAAGGCCTTGCGGGCCTGTTCGACGCTGCGGTCGGCAAGTTCGCGCAGTTCATTGGGAATTTCAAAGGGAGCATTGGCCATCTTCGCCTCCTCGACGTTGAATCAGGATAAGGCGTCCCCTTCGATCTATCCTTGAGATGGATCAAGGCGTCATCGAATATCTGTCAGGCTCGTTGGACTCAGCGGCCTCGGAAACATCCACGCTCAATGCATGCCCCGTTTCCTGCCGGCGTAAGTATGTCGTTTTTTTGTTGTGATGTGATTAGTTTTGTGAATGTGTTTTTTGGCTTTTGTAGTTTTATTT
>JBEKSH010000166.1:0-6312 GCA_049517235.1 Roseiarcus sp.
CCTCTCCTGAAAATCGGTGAATCTCTGCGTGCCGAAAAAGGCCTCGCGCAGGATCAGCAGCGTCCACCATTCCCCGAGTTCGCCCAGAGCCTGGGCGACCGAGCAGACCTGATTTTCGAGGGGAGAGCGGCGCATCGGCGATATTTGGACTTTTTAGTTGCGTTTTGCAACCAATCGTGATTGGTTTCGATATGAACGAAATCGTCGGCGCCTTTCCCCAGGTCGGCGAGGACGCCCGAGCGAGGGAGATCGACGAAATGGGCGAGCAGCATTCCGCGGCGTTCCAGGCCGTTCCAGCCGCTTCAACGACGCAGGGCGAGGAAATCGACGGCCTCGAATTCATCAGGCGGATCAAGGACGGCCGCATTCCCCCACCTGGAATGGCGGTGCTGCTGGGCTTCGATATCGCTGAAGCCGAGCGCGGGCGCGTCGTCTTCGCGGCGACGCCGACGTCGGCGCATTACAATCCGGCGGGCGTCGTGCACGGCGGCTTCGCCGCGACGATCCTGGATACGTGCATGACCTGCGCGGTTCAGTCGACGCTGAAAGCCGGCCTCGGCTGCACGACGCTCGACCTGCATGTCCATTACACCCGCGGCGCGAACGACAAGACGGGCCTGCTGCGCGCCGAAGGTAAGGTCGTCCACGCCGGCCGCCAGTTCGCGACCGCGGAAGGCCGCCTGACCGACCCGCAAGGCCGCATCATCGCCCACGCCACGACATCCTGTCTGATCTTTCCCCTTCGCCCGTAGGCGCGCGAGGCGGGCCGGGCGCGCCTCTTCAGCGGATGTTCCGTTCGTCCGCGCAAATTGTCCGAACGCGTCTCACCGTCCTTTTTCGACCAGCGCGCGCAAGGAGGGCGGCATCGACGCCGCTTCCTGGCCGAGGAAGCCAAGCAGCCTTTGCTCGGCCGGGGACAATTGGCCGCCTCGCGTGAGATGGGCGATCACCCAGTCGGCGTCGCTCGCCGCGATCGCGCCGGAATCCTTGAGCGCGCGCGCGTCGGCGGCGTTTTCCTGCGCGAACAGCTGCTCGTGGATCTCATCGACCGTCTTGGTCGCGGCGGAAAGGCCGCCGAACCGCCGAGCTAACGGCTGCTCAACCATTCTGGAAAAGAAATTGGCGAAACGCGTCGCATGGTCGGCCCATTGGGCGTGTTCGCGCGCCACGGCGGCGGTCGGCGTCCAACGGAATGACAAACCCATCAGGTAATTGCCGATGGCCTTGGCGAACAGGTCGTCGAAGCCCGGATCGTTCGCCGCGCCGGCCGTGGCGTGCGCGATGTCGAACAAGGCTTCCGCCGACTCCCGCGACACATGCAGCGACGTCCCCTCGGTCGGCGCAAACAGAAGGCTGCGCAGCGCCTCGACATCCGCCGACGTGACGACGCCGGACGCGTGATCGGCTTGGCCGGTCGCCGCCCGGCGCCCGGTCAGAATGGCCTTCTCGACTTCTCGAACCGCGAAACCCCCGAGCGTCGGGGGGGCCGACACAGCGTAGCGAAGCACGTCGACCAGCATCGCGAATTCGGCCCGGCAGGACAGTCCGCCGCCGTCGGCGAGTTGGTCGGTCAGCCAATCGACGTCGCCCGGCGCGACATAGCCCGGTGGATCGACCTGGCGGACGAGCAGGTCGGTCGCGGCCTCGGCGAGCAGGTCGGCGTATTCGCGGCAGGCGCCGGGGCCCGCCGCGCGCCCGCGCGCCAGAAGCTGCGCGAGATCGTCGCGCGTCACGCCGCCTTTCGCGTAAATGGCGCGCCGCAGGTCCAACACGGCGGCCGGATCGAGTTCGCCGCCGCTCACGATTGTCGGATCGTTTGATTTCTCCTGCGCAGCCGCCATAACGCCCTCCCGGTTCAGCCGACGAATCGGCGGGAGGGAAGCATAGTTCGAGGCGATTGACGTGGCGTTAAGCGGCGCGCAGAAACTCGCCTCTAGTCGAGCGGGTCGAGCCGGCCGCGGAAGCGGAATTCCGGCGCGCGCTTGTTCAGGAAAGCCGATCGTCCCTCGGCGAAATCTTCGCTCGCGGCGGCCTGCTCGATCATGTCGCGGAAGGCGGGGCTCTCCTCGCCGAGCCCGCCGGCGATCGCCTCGACCGCAATTTTTGCGCCGCGGATCGAGCGCTGGCTCAGCCGGGCGAGTTCGTTTGCATAATCTGCGATCGTCGCCTCCAGCCGTTCGACCGCGACGAGGCGATCGATCAGGCCGATCGCCAAAGCCTCGCCGCATGCGATGCGCCGGCCGCTGAACAGCAGGTCCTTGGCGCGCGCCGGGCCGACCGTCTGGACCAGCCGGCGCGTCTCGACGAAGCCGTAGAGAAGGCCGAGCCTGGCGGGCGTGATAGCCAGAAAGGCGTCGTCCGCGCAAAAGCGCAAATCGCAGCAAAGCGCCAGCGCCAGGCCGCCGCCGATCGAATTGCCGCGCAACGCGGCGATCGTCGGGCGATCGAGCGCGACGAGCGCCTGCAGACCCTGCTGGATGGTCTGGCTATAGTCGCGCGTCGCCTCGGCGTCGCGATTGACAGCGTCAAACTCGCTGATGTCCGCCCCGGCGCAAAAATGGCCGCCGGCCCCCTCCAGGATGACGACCAGCGCTTCGCTCGTCGCGCCGACGCGAGCGCAAAGGTCTGGCAGGGCGCGCCACATCGCGCGGGTCATCGCGTTGCGGCGCTCCGGCCGATGCAGGCGGATGCGCGCGACGGGCGGCTCGATGATCAGGGAAATGTCGTTCATTGGGTTGCCGCCACGCGCTTTTTGGTATCGGCCGTCATTTGGCCTAAACGGCGGGCCGGCGCAAACGGGGGATCGGCCGGCGATCGAGCCAAGCCGTTTCGTCAATATTTGGAAGGAAGCGCCGGGCGCGTTACGCTTGGGATCGACGCATACTGGGGAGCCGAACCAATGACCGAACAAGCCTATCCCCGCGACCTGGTTGGCTACGGACGCACGCCGCCTTTCGCCGATTGGCCCGATGGCGCGCGCATCGCGGTGCAATTCGTCATCAATTACGAGGAGGGCGGCGAGAACAACATTTTGCATGGCGACGCGGCCTCGGAAGCCTTTCTGTCGGAAATCGTCGGCGCGGCGCCCTGGCCCGGCCAGCGCCACATGAACATGGAATCGATTTACGAATACGGCTCGCGCGCCGGGTTCTGGCGCCTCTACCGGATGTTTGCCGAGCGCAGCTTGCCGGTGACGGTCTACGCCGTCGCGACCGCGTTGATGCGCAATCCCGGACCGGTCGCGGCGATGAAGGAGGCGGGCTGGGAGATCGCCACCCATGGCTACAAATGGATCGACTACCGCGACGTGCCGGCAGACGTCGAGGCGCGCCACATCGCCGAGGCGGTGAGGATTCACACGGCGATCGCCGGTTCGCGGCCGCTCGGCTTCTACCAAGGCCGCTCCTCGATCAACACGATTGCGCTCGGCATGGCCGAAGGCGGCTTTCTCTATTGCGCCGATTCCTACGCCGATGATTTGCCCTACTGGATCGAGGGGCCGAAGGGGCCGCAGCTGATCGTCCCCTATACGCTCGATTCCAACGACATGCGTTTTGCGGCGGCGCAAGGGTTCAATTCCGGCGATCAATTCTACGCCTACCTCAAGGATTCGTTCGACACGCTCTACGCGGAAGGCGCGACGGCGCCCAAGATGCTGTCAGTCGGCCTGCACAGCCGGCTGGTCGGCCGCCCCGGGCGCGCCGCCTCGCTCGCGCGGTTTCTCGACTATGTCGGCCGTCACGACAAGGCGTGGGTCGCGACGCGGCTCGACATCGCGCGTCACTGGATTCGCCAGCATCCCCCGGGCGGCGGCTGGAAGCCCTCGCGCCTCGGCCGCACGCTGTTCGTCGAACGGTTCGGCGCCGTCTACGAGCATTCGCCCTGGGTCGCCGAAGCCGCCTTCGACGCCGGGCTCGGACCGCAGGCCGACGATGCGGCGGGCCTCGCCAGGGCGATGGCCGGCGCGATGGCGGGGGGCGGCGAGGCGGCCAAGCGCGCGCTCGTCGACGCGCACCCCGACCTTGCCGGCAAGCTCGCATCCGCCGGGCGGCTGACCGTCGAGTCGACGAGCGAGCAGGCGGGCGCGGGGCTCGACGAGCTGACGAGCGACGAACGCGCGCAATTTACGGCGCTCAACGACGCCTACCGCGCGCGCTTCGGCTTTCCCTTCATCATGGCGGTGAAGGGCAAGACCAAGAGCGACATTCTCGCCGCCTTCGAACGGCGGCTGAAGCACGAACGACAACAGGAAGTCGCAGCGGCGCTCGATCAGATCGATGCGATCGCCGCGCTGCGTCTGAAAGATATCCTGCAATGACCCAGCCCTCGGGCGCGCGCGTCATTCGCGGCCGCGTCGTCAGCTTCCTCGACGAGCCCCGGTTGGCCGGCCCCGGCGCCATGACGATCATCGAAGACGGCGCCGTGCTGGTCGAAGACCAGCGCATCGCCGCGGTCGGCGAAGCGGCGGCGATCCGCGCGCGGGCGCCGCGGGGCGTGGAGGTCGACGACCATGCGGGTAAGCTCGTCGTGCCCGGCTTCATCGACACGCATATCCATTATCCGCAGACCCGCGTCATCGCCTCCTATGGCGCCCAGCTGCTCGAATGGCTGCGCAAATACACCTTCGTCGAGGAGCAGAAGCTGCGCGAGCGCGGCCACGCGGACATCGTGGCGCGCTTCTTCCTCGACGAAATGTTTCGCCAGGGCACGACGACGGCGATGGTCTATTGCACGGTTCACCCAGAATCCGTCGACGCCTTCTTCGACGAGAGCCTGAAGCGCGGCGCCCGCATGATCGCCGGAAAGGTGATGATGGACCGCAACGCGCCGGCGGGCCTGACCGACGATCCGCAGCGCGGCTACGACGAGAGCAAGGCGCTGATCGCGCGCTGGCGCGGGCGCGGGCGCCTCGACTATGCGGTGACGCCGCGTTTCGCCGTCACCTCGAGCGACGCGCAACTGGAGGCCGCCGGCGCGCTGCTGCGCGAGAGTCCCGGCGCCTATATGCAGACCCACCTTGACGAAAATCACGCCGAGATCGCCTTCGTCAAACAGCTGTTCCCGTGGGCGGCGACCTATCTGGCGGTTTACGAGCGCTACGGCCTGCTCGGCCCGCGTTCGGTGTTCGGCCATTGCATTCATCTCGAACAGTCCGAGGTCGCGGCGCTGGCGGCGAGCCGTTCGGTCGCCGCCTTCTGCCCGACGTCCAATCTGTTTCTCGGCTCCGGGCTGTTCGACATGAAGCGGCTTGACGACCATGGCGTGCGCGTCTCGCTGGCGACCGACGTCGGCGGCGGCACCAGCTATTCGATGCTGCAAACCGCCAATGAAGCCTACAAGGTGCTGCAGATGGGCGGCCAGTCCTGGCCGGCCGTTCAGGCTTTCTACCAGATGACCCTCGGCAATGCGCGGGCGCTCGGCCTTGAGGATCGCATCGGCGCGATTCGCGTGGGTCTGGAGGCCGACATCGTCGTGCTCGACGCGCGCGCCACCCCGGCGATGGCGCATCGGATGGAGAGCGTCGCAGGCGACATCGCCGAGGAATTGTTCATTCTGATGATGATGGGCGACGACCGGGCGGTCAGCGAGACCTACGTGGCGGGGCGGCCGGTCAAGAGCGGGCTCGTGGGATAGCGCGGGATCGTTTGAAAGAGGCGGGATCCGAGGAGTGCGGTCTGCGCGGCGGCGCATCTGAAGGCCGCGCAACGATCGCGGTCAGCCTCGCACAACCTTGGCGCGTCAGATTGCGCCCCGGTCAACCCGGACGATTCGAGACCGCCCGCAATCATGGCTTCCGCGCAGACGCCGCTCGCGACGATCGTGCATCCGACCGATTTTATGGCAGCCGGCGCCTCGGCCTTCGCCCACGCCCTGAAGATCGCGCTGGTCGCAAAATCCCAGCTTTGCCTGCTGAATGTCAGGGGCGAAGGCGACGCCGCCCCGAGCCGGTCCGGCTTCCGGCACGTGCGGGACATTCTGGTGAATTGGGGGATGCTGGGCGCCGACGCCCAGCCGGACTCGCTGGAAAGGGAGCTCGGCCTGCGCGTCTCGAGCGTGAGCGTGCCGGCCAACAACGCCCGCACGGGAATTCTGGATTTCCTCGACAGCCACCCCTGCGATCTCGTCGTGCTCGCCACGCACCGGCACAAGCGCATGGCCCAATGGTTCGACGTTTCGGTCCAGCAGGGGGTGCTGCGCAAGGCGCGGGTCGCGAGCCTTTTTTTGCGCGACGGCGCCAAGGGCTTCGTCGACACGCGCACCGGCGTCCTTTCGCTGAAAACGATCCTGATCCCGATCGACGATGGTCCGGCG
>JBEKSH010000167.1:0-6311 GCA_049517235.1 Roseiarcus sp.
AGAGGGGTCGCGGGGCGGCGACGACATGCCGGCTCTCGTCGGCGCCGTTCACCTCGTTTCGTCGAGAGCCCGCTCACTTCATGCCCGGCGCCGCAAGAGCGAGTTCGATCTCTCGCGCGCGCCCGAGCCGGCGCATGACCTCGGCGAGCTCCGGGCGCGCCGCCAGACGTCGGGCATAGACCTCGCTCACCGCCGCTGTTAGCCGGCCGCCGCGTCCGAGGAGTTCGTCGGCAAACCTTATCATCAGCGAGTTTGGCCAGGCCTGCGGCCTGGTCCGCACGAGTCGATCGACAATGGCGCCCACATCCTCGCGCGCAAAGGCCTGCGCCAAGATCATCAGCATCGCCGCTGTCGAGCGCGAGATGCCGGCATGGCAATGGATGAGCAGGTGGCCGAGGTCGTCGCCCATGTCGCGGCCGAACGCCAGGATCCCTTCGATGTCCGCGACCTGCGGCAACACGATGTCGGGCGCGGGCTCGATCGCGTCGTGGAAATACATTGTGGCGCGCCGGTGCGGATCGAAGGCCCAGAACGCCGCCGGTTCCGGCCAGCCCGGGTCGAGAAGGGACAAGACGTGGGTGACGCCCCGGGCGCTGTGGCCGTCGAGCTCGTCGAGCCCGCAGATGGTCAGTGAGGAGAAGGCAGGAGGCTTCATCGCCGAGCCCGTATCACAAATGCGTAGCGGCGGCGAACCGCCGGCGCCTCAAGAGGCGATCGAAGGCCGAATGAACGGAATGTTGGGTGGCGCGCCTAGCCGCCCTTCAGGATTTCCGAGCGCTCAACTCTTTTCAAAAGGGCATCGCCAATCGTCTTCGTCGCGAGGCGCCGTTCGGTCCGTCCGGCGGCAAGCCTCAACGAACGGCTCACAGCGTCTTATGGGTTCCGTCGCACAGAGCGGGATGCGCCGTCTGCTTGCAGCCGCAGAAATACGCCGCGCCCGCCTTTTCCGCGGTGTAAGGCACGGGCTTGAATGGCGTCGTCTTGTGCGAACCGTCGCAGAACGGCTGGTTCTTCGACTCTCCGCAGGCGCACCAATAGTAGGTTTTTCCAGCCTCAAGCTGAACCGGATAGGGAGCTTTCTGAGCAATACGCGGAGTCGGCATCTTTCCTCCAAAGGAATCTCGCTTCTCGTCGCTGGACCATAGGTTCGCTATTGCGATCTGCCAAGGCGCTTTCACCCGATCGGCTGATCAATACAAAGTTATCCTCGCCGATAGGCGCACGCGACGCGTTCGCAATCGGCCGGCATTTGCCAAGCCGCGGTCGTCATGCGCTGCATTGATATCGCGGAGCATTTGTGGCGCGTGACGGCGCGCCTCCACGCGAGTGCGCTATCGCCCGTTCGTTCAACCCCACGAGTCGCCGCGCGGGGTGCGTCGGGCCGACTGCTCCAATGCGGATTCATCGAGCCCCGTCGTTCGCCCACCGATCGCGGCCTCCAGCGCCTTAACCATCCGCACGATAGCCTGGTTGACGGGAACCGGCACGCCAAGCTGCCGTGCCAGATCGACCAGCGCGCCATTGAGCGCGTCAATCTCCGTGACGCGCCCGCCCTCGAGATGCTGCAACATCGAAGGGCGGTTGTATCGCTCCCAGCAGTGGTCCCGGATTTGTTTGCGCGGGTCGGCCTCCGGCAGGCGGATTCCTGCGGTCGCAACAACTGCGAGGACCTCGTCGAGGATTTGATCGAGGAGGCCGGCCGCGGCCTTCGTGCGCGCGATCTCTCCCGGTCTGAGGCGCGTCACGGCGCTGACCGGGTTGATCGCGCAATTGTGAACGAATTTGCTCCAGATATGGCCCTGAACATTGTCGGTGACCTCGACCGGCAGTCCGCCCGTCTCAAGAAGTCGTGCGATCTCACGCACGCGCTCCGTCGGAGCGCCGGCGGCCTCGCCGATAATTGTCGGCCCGAGATTGGTGTGCCGCGCGCGCCCCGGGCCAAGACCGGCGCCGCTATTGTAGGTCGAACCCGCGAGCACTCGCTTATGCCCGATCCGGGCCGCCAGCGCTTCCCAATTGCCGATACCGTTCTGCAAAGTGAGCGCACAGCCGCGCTCGCCCAGGCACTCGGCCGTGACGTCCGCCACCGTCGCGGTCGCCGTCGAATCGACGAGGACAAGCGCCAGATCGACAGTTCCAAGCTCGGCGGCGAGAGTCGTCGCGAAGAAGCGGGCGGTGGTTGCGCCCAACGCCCCGTCGAGGACGAGGCCGTTCGATTTTATCGCCTCGACCACATCCGACCGATTGTCAAAGAACAATGCTTCAGCGCCGGCGCGGGCGAACGCCGATCCGAAGATCGCGCCCATGGCGCCCGCGCCCAGGACCGCTATGCGCATGATAGGCTAACCTCCCTTTGCCGACGCAACCATTCAACGCCGCCCAACTTCTGCGTCGAATGCGGCGCCGATCCACGTTCGGCGCGCGGTCAATCTTCCACCAACGCGGACGGCAGGCGAAGAATCCGGCGATCGAGCGCGGAAATGCCGTCCCAGCCGCCGAGCGCCATGGCGCGATCGATTTCGCGACGGAACAATTCGAGCGTCCAATGCACGCCTTCTTCGCCCGCGCATGCGACGCCCCAGAGATGCGGCCTGCCGATCAGCACGGCGCGCGCGCCAAGCGCCAGCGCCTTGACCACGTCGACGCCGCGGCGGAAGCCGCCGTCGACGAGCACGGGAATCTTGTCGCCGATTGCGTCGACGATGGGCGGCAACGCGGTGACGGAGGCCAGCGCTCCATCAAGCTGCCGGCCGCCATGGTTCGATACGATGACGGCGTCGGCGCCGCGTTGCTGCGCGCCACGCGCCTCGTCGGGATGCAACAGGCCCTTGATCAGCAGCGGTCCGCTCCACTGGCCGCGCAGCCATTCCACGTCACGCCAACCGACGGCCGGGTCCAATTGTTCGGCCATCAGCCGGCCGAAGGCGCCGTCCGCGCCGCGCGCCCCGTAATTGACGAAGGTCGGCCGCGGCGTCTTCGCCATACGCAGCATCCAGCCGGGACGGCTTGCGAGATCGCACAGGCTGCGCGGCGCAAGGCGCAGCGGAAAGGTCATGCCATTGCGCAGATCGCGGTCGCGGCCGGCGGTCACCTGGTTGTCGACGGTGAGCACGAGGCCGTGGTATCCGGCCCGTTTCGCGCGCGCCGCGAATTCGGCGGTAATGCCTCGGTCCTTGAACAGAAAGACCTGCATCCATTTGGGACCGGCGGCAGCGGCGCCGATTTCCTCGATGGTTGCGGTCGAAGCATGGCTCGTGGTGTAGACCGTGCCGAACCGCGCCGCCGCGCGCGCCGCGGCGCGCTCCGCGTCGGGCCACAGTAGTCCCGCCAGGCCGGTCGGCCCAATGATCACCGGCGCCGGCAGTTTCAGTCCAAGCAGTTCGACGCTCTGATCGCGCCTCGGCGCCCCCGCGAGCAATTTGGGCACGAACGCGATATCGGCGAGCGCAGCCTCATTGCGGCGCATTGTGATCTCGTCGCCCGCGGCGCCGTCGACCATGTCGAAGACCATGCGCGGAAGTCTTCGGCGCGCCATTTCTCGAAGCGCCCGGACGTTATATCCCCGACGCTGCAGCGCGGCTGCGTCCATCAGACGCTCAACCGATATGCCTTGATGGCGTTGTCGCGAAAAAGCCTGCGCTTCTCGGCCCGCGTCAATTGGCTGGTGGCCCAATCGAGCGTCTCAAGCCATTGCGTATAGCGGCCGGCCAATTCCGATACCGGCCAATCGCCGCCGTACATCACGCGGTCGACGCCGAAGCTCTCAATCACATGGTCGATATAGGGGCGCAATTGCTCGCGGCTCCAGGACGCGTGATCCGCCTCGGTCGTGACGCCCGAAAGCTTGCACACGACATTGGGCAGCGCCGCCATTTCGCGAATGTGCCGGCGCCACGGATCGATAAGTCCCGCCTCGATTCCCGGCTTGCCGATGTGATCGAGAACGAACGACACGTCCGGACAGCGGCGCATCATCTCGAGCGTGTTCGGCAATTGATGATGGAAGATGCAAATGTCGAAGGAGAGATTGCGCTTGGGCAGCAGCATGATCGCTTCGAGGAACTCCGGCCTCAGCACATATTCCGGGTCCGGTTGATTCTGGATGAGGCGGCGCACGCCGCGCACCACGGAAAGCTTCGCGAGCCTGTCGATCTCCGGCTCGATGGCCGCTCCCCGTTCGAGCGGAAGACAGGCGACGCATCCTTTGACGCGCTGGTCGCTCCTGGCGAGGTCTTCAACCCACTGCGCCTCGTCGAGATGCCGCCCCGCGTCCACGTCGACCTCGACGAACACGAACCCCTCGATCTCATATGGTTTTGCTGCGGCCGCCAGGTCGTCCGGCGTCCAATCGCGCTTGAGCGCCGGAGCCCCAGCCGCCCAGGCGTAGCCAAAGCGCTTCTGGTCGAGCAGATGGACGTGCGAGTCAATAATGGGAAAATCGATCATGCGGGCTCCCCTGCGCAAACGAAAGGCGGCTGGGCCTGCTCGCCGCCGCGGCGCGTCGAATAGCGTGCGGCGGATCGAAGCTCGCGAAGCGAGACGGCGCTAATATTCCCGGCGCGCTCATATCGAGCCCTCGCGTCAACGCGCCATGCGACAATCTGCATTGCCGAGCCCCTTATCAATCCCGCCGTCGGACGCGGTCGCTCGCCAGCAGCGCGGCCACCGCCTCGACCTCTTTGAGGCCGCCCCGCACACGCTCGAGCATTTTGGCCTCGGCAGCTTTGACTCTTTCAAGATTCTTTAGCACCTCGGCGATCTGCGAGCGTGGCACAGCGACGACGCCGTCGCTGTCGCCAACGACGACGTCGCCCGATGACACCATGCGCCCGCCGCAAACGACCGGCAGTCCCACGGTTCCCGGTCCGCGGCTGTGCGGCGAGTTTGGGCAGACGCCGGCGGCGTAGACCGGCAGCCCAAGCGCTTCGACCTCGATGCGGTCACGAACGAGGCCGTCGGTGACGAAGCCGACGACGCCGCGGTTCTTGGCGATGCCGAGCAGCAGGTCGCCGACCACGGCCGTGCCGGTGAAGCCGCCGTTCGCGGCGACAAGCACGTCTCCCGGCTGGCTTTGCGCGACGGCCGCTTGAAGCGGCAGCACGTCGGCGGGCCCGCACTGGCAGGTGAGAGCAACGCCAAGCATGGAAGTCATGGCGATCGGCTTGATGCGCCAGTCGAGGGCGCCGCCGCCGCCCATGGCGTCGCAGATGAAACTCGTCGGCACGCCTCGAAAGCGCTGGACGAGCTCCCAATCGGGCCGCTCGATTTGGCGGGCGATCGTCAGCAGCGGAGGTTCTTCGATCATGCCGGGCTCCGATCTCAACTCCAGGCTTCAAGTCGCTCGCCACGATGCGGCAGCGTCGCTGCTTCTTCGTCCGCATCTTCGCATGGAAGCGGTCGATCAGGTCAAGCCCGACCGCGCCCAACCCCGATGCGAAACTTTGCTTGGACGCTCATGACAAGCGCGGCGACGACGAATATGAAAGATCGCGTGCGGCTCGTGGCGCCGGTCGGAAAGCTTCCTGTCGGTCGACGATTCCGATCCGCCTCATGATTATCAAATCGCGCGGGAAAATGCGAGATTAGGGTTCACCGTGGAATTCTCATCATGGCGAGCATTGAAGCCGCAGTCGTGATCATCGGCGGCGGCGCGGCGGGGATCGCTGCTGCGCGCCGCTTGCGCGAGGCCGGCGTCGACGCGCTCGTTCTCGAAGCGCGGCCGCGGCTCGGCGGGCGGGCCTGGACGGTCGCCGACGCCGCGGGCCTGCCGCTCGACCTCGGCTGCGGCTGGCTACACTCGGCCGACCGCAATCCTTGGGCGTCGATCGCTGAGGCGCAGGGCGGCGCGATCGACAAGACGCCGCCGCCCTGGACGCGTCCTTCGGCTCAGATCGGCGTTCCGGCCTTCGAAGGCGTCGCCTTCGCCCAGGCGATGCAGCGCTTTCGACATCGCGTGGAGACCCTCGCCGAAGGCGAGCCGGATCGCTCGGCCGCGGCGTTCCTCGAACCGCAGGGCCGTTGGAACAATCTGATCAACGCCGTCAGCACCTATTACAGCGGCGCGGAACTCGACTGCGTATCGGCACGCGATCTCGCGCGCTACGACGACAGCGGCGTGAACTGGCGCGTCGTCGAAGGCTACGGGCAGGTCATCGCCGCGCACGGCGCCGATCTGTCGGTTGCGCTCGATTGCAAGGCGGAGCGCATCGACCGTCGCGGCAAGCGATTGCGCGTGGAGACGACGAGGGGCGCCGTCGTCGCGGATGCGGTCATCGTCACGCTGCCGAGCAATCTGCTCGCAGAGCGGGAAG
>JBEKSH010000168.1:0-6292 GCA_049517235.1 Roseiarcus sp.
TGGGCTGATTCCTTCCGAAAGATGCGATCGCAATTTCTCGGTTATTCCGCCGAGCCCGCCTTACATGCAAGCGCACCCATGCGTGAGTATTCCGCCGTCGTTTTCGAGAGTCCCCTCGGTGGCGTCGTCGCGACCTTTCGCGATCTTTCTTGCGTAAGATTTGTGCCGATGAGCTGTGTAGCAATGAAGAAGCTTCGCCAAACTCATTTGACAGCGCCAACCTCAATTTCACCGAGGCGTCTATCTGGGGAAATGTTGGTCGAATTGTCTGCTGAAGGCCTTGCGCCGATGCGGAGACAAACATGTTGACCATTGTTCTTTCCAACCGCCTTATCGATGCGTTCATGGCGAAGAAGTCGCCGCCCGCGTGGCGCCGGGCAAGCACTCCGCCATCCTCCTCGATCTGGCGGGGCGCCAGATGTCCCAACGGCTGTGCGTGCCGGCCAACATTATGCTGGTCCCGTTGCCGCCCAAATGCCCCGAACTCAATCCGACCGAGGACGGCTGGCAATTCATGCGCGACAACCGGCTCTCAAACCGGGTCTTCACCTCCCATGACAATCTGCTCGACCGTTGCTGCGACGCATGGAACAAGCTCGTCGATCAACCGTCGCGCATCATGTCCATCGGAATGCGCGATTGGGCGCACGGATTCTGATCAGAGAGACCTGGTATTACGCGCAGGCGCGACGGCAAAATGCTTGGCGGCCGAGAGACGAGGGCTGAAAACAGGCCTGGCCTGAACGTCAGCTGTGTTGCTCGACGCGGCCGCCAGCTTATACTGCTTACCGCCGGTTATATTGCGACGGGGCCAGGGCGGATTTGTTCGCCAACGCCTGCGCTCGCCGACGCAGCGCAGCGACTTCGCTTTTTTATGCGAGAGACTGATTCCTGAGGAAATTCACACGATGGGCACGATTGCGCATAGTGACGCCTCGCCGACAGGGGCTGCGACGATAACCGAACATGAGGCGGCCGAGGTGGCCCGAGCGAACGCGACCGGGTTGCGTCCGGTCGTCTTTGTTCACGGCCTCTGGCTATTGCCGAGCAGCTGGGATCGATGGGTGAAGGTCTTTGCGGCGGCGGGTTTCACCGCGCTCACCCCGGGTTGGCCGGACGACCCCGCTTCCGTCGAAGAGGGCAACGTGCATCCAGGTGTCTTCGCAAATAAGAGCGTCGGCCAGGTCGCGGACCATTTTGACGAGATTGTCCGTGGGCTCGCCAAGAAGCCGGCGATAATTGGCCACTCGTTTGGCGGACTTCTCGCGCAGATTCTCGCCGGACGGGGGCTTGCCTCGGCAACGGTGGCGATCGACCCGGCCCCCTTCCGGGGCGTGCTGCCGCTTCCCTTCTCCGCGCTGAAATCGGCGTGGCCGGTTCTCGGCAACCCGGCCAACCGAAACCGTGCGATCCCCCTCACCTTCGACCAGTTCCGCTTCGGCTTCGCCAACGCCGTAAGCGAACACGAGGCCCAAGGTCTGTACGACACGTTCGCCGTGCCGGCGTCGGGCAAACCCCTGTTCCAGGCGGCGGCCGCAAATCTCAATCCGTGGACGGAGGCGAAGGTCGACACAATGAACCCGGATCGCGGTCCGCTGCTGATCATATCGGGCGAGAAGGACAACACGGTCCCCTGGGCGATTGCGAACGCATCCTTCAAGCGCCAACGCCGCAATCCAGGCGTCACCGAGATCATTGAGATGCGCAATCGCGGACATGCGCTGACAATCGACAGCGGGTGGCGAGAGGTCGCCGACACCGCGCTAAGCTTCGTAAAGCGCTTCATCTAGGAGATGGCGGCGAATGTCGCGGGCGCGCGTTCATATCCCCAGCCGCCTCTGCGAGCCGTATTGGCCGAGTTTCCGGGAACTGACCATCGATGGCCGGCGCGAACCATCGGCGGAGGTCGAGGTCGAGAGCCTAACCTCCAAGATCCGCCCGGGTTGAGCGTTCTGCAGCCTGTTCCCATCCGAAAGCGCTTCGGCCTTCGTAAGCATGCGAGTCGCGCCGCTCTTGCGCGATCAGCGCCTCGACGGAGGGACCGCGGGCGTGGCGCTCAAGCCGACGGGCCTGATCGTCGAGCCGCTTCAGCGCGCCCAATTCCTCCTGTTTGCCCAGCTTCGCCTTCTGGACCGCCGATTTCAGCACCTGGATGGTCTGGTCATAGACGCGGATCGGCACCGGAAACGGATGCCGGTCCTTGCCGCCATGGGCAAACGAAAATCGCGCGGGATCGCTGAATCGGTAGGGCGCGCCGTGCAGGACTTCGGCGACCATCGCCAGGGCGCGCACAGTGCGCGGACCGACCCCCGGAACGAGCAGCAGTTCGGCGAAATCGCTCGGGCCGCACGTCGCCGCCGCGGCCAGATTGCCATGCAGCCGCCGCGCCAGCACGTCGCCGGGGCGCACGTCGTGATGGCCTGGCATGACCAAATGCGGCAGACAAAGCTGCTCCGGCGCGATCGGCTCGACGGGTCGCCCGGCCCAAGTCTCCAGCAGGGCGAATTCGCGGGCGATCCTGTCCGGTCCCAAAGATTGCAACATCTCCACCTGATCGAGACGCGAAGCGTCGGCGCGGCGATCGGTGAGATTGACGATCTCCCCCTGTTCGAGGCCGTCGATGGCGGCATGCGGCTCTTCGACGAAGCTCTTCAGTCCCTCCGAGAGCCAGTGATAGCGGCGGGCCTGCTTGCGCTCGCCGTTCATCCCCTGTTGCACCACCACCCATCGACCCTCGTCGGTGACGATGAAGCCATGCAGATAAAGATCGAAGCCGTCCTGAACGGCGGCGCTGTCGACCTTGGCGACGAGCCGGCTCGCCCTCGCGAGCGCCGAGCCGTCGAAGCCGACCCTTTCGCCGATCGCGACGAGCTCCTGCGGCGTCTGCCTCGAATGCTTGCCGCGGCCACCGCAGACGTGGACGCCGAGTTCGCCCGCCAGCGGCGCGAGGCCGCGCTTGAGCGCCCCGACAACGCTGGTCGTGATGCCGGAGGAGTGCCAATCCATCCCCATCACCGCGCCAAACGACTGAAACCAGAAGGGATGGGCCAGCCGGCGCAGCAGCTCGTCGCGGCCGTATTGATGGACGATCGCCTCGCACATCACCGCTCCGAGGCGCGTCATCCGATCGGCCAGCCACTTCGGCACCGTCCCGCCATGCAGCGGAAGATCGGCACTTCCAGCTCGTCGCGCCATAACTTCGCCTTCGCTCGTATGAACTGTTCTGCAAATGTTCTAACATGAAACTGAATGGCCGAGAAGGCGGCTCGCGCGACAGGAACATCGGCTTGCTTTCCCTTGAAGCTATTGATGTTTTGCGCAGAGGCGCCAGACCACGCGCCGCAATTCGGAAGCGTGTTCGCCGTGTCCGAGCCTTCAGGCGGTCGATTGCAGTTTCTGTCGGCCCGTCCGAGCCGATTCGAATAGTTTTCCTGGCTCGCGAAGAGCCTTAGGATCGGACATCGAAATTGATTGTGGAGCGACGAGATGAGCGATCTGGCAAACCGCGTGGCGTTGGTCACCGGAGCATCGCGCGGCATCGGCCGGGCAGTCGCGCTGGCTCTGGCGAAGGCCGGCGCCGACGTCGCGGTGAACTATCGCGATCGCGAGCGGCAGGCGGCCGAGGTGGTCGACCACATCCGCGCGGGAGGCCGGCGGGCCGTGGCTATCGGCGCGGACGTCTCCAGTCGCCAGGCGGTTGAAGGCATGGTCCGGCAGGTCGAAGCCGAGCTTGGACCGGTCGAAGTGCAGATCAATAACGCCGGCGTTGCGACGGTCCGCGGGCTCGACGACCTGACCGAGGATGAATTCGACAGCGCCATAGCGATCAACCTCAAGTCAGCTTTCCTCTGCACAAGCGCCGTGCTGCCCGGCATGCGGGCCCGGCGTTGGGGGCGCATCGTCAATATGTCGTCGGTTGCGGCGCGCGGCGCCGGCATAGTCGGCGTCCATTACAATGCGTCAAAGGCCGGCCTCGAGGGGCTGACGCGCGGCTACGCGGCGCGCCTGGCGGCGGAGCGCGTTACGGTCAACGCCGTCGCGCCGGGGCCGATCGACACCGATATGGCGGCGCCGTTGAAACAGGCCGGCCACGGGGCTCGGATCCCTGTCGGCCGCTTGGGCGCCGCCGATGAGGTCGCGCAGGCGGTCCTGATGTTGGTCGGGAACGCCTTCATCACCGGTCAAACCATCTCGGTGAACGGCGGCCTGCTGTTCACATAGCGACGTGGGGATTCTACCTGCGGCGCCGTTGGGCGCGCCAACGGTTGCGCGCCTGTCCGCTAATGCAGGCTGAGGATATAGGCGATAACATCGTCTCGCTCTTCGGTCGAAAGCCTGAACATGGGCATCCCCGCGTGCGGCGTCGTGAGCGCCACCAATAAAGCGGCGCTCGTCATTCCCGGAGAAGCCGCAAGCTCTACGAATGTCGGCGCCCGTGGGTTCGGCGAGCGAACCTGCCCCCGTTGGGTCGCGTGACACACGGAACAAACTTGTCGCGCCAGCATCGAGCCCGCTTTCGGGTCGCCGGCCGATTGTGCGCGAACGTCACAGGCTGCAACGCAAAGCGCCAGAAAGGCCGCCGGATAGACCGCGCGTTTCATCAGGAATTTCCTCCATGCCGGTATTGCGGGCCGTAGATCAAGGCCAATGCCGGATGAGCCCGCCACGGTTGAGTTTTGCGAAGAGCCCGGGAGCTATTAGGCTCGGATTGGACTGCGCCCAGTCGTGGCCTCATCGCGACGGCGGCGCATTGGTTGGCTCAGCCATATTGGCCGAAGAGAAGATAGGAGAGCACAGCGGTGCAGACAGCGTCCACGCGTCGGTCGATCCTGCAATTTGGCGGCATCGCCGCGGCGCTGTGTATCCGCCCCGAAATCGCGCCGGCGCGGCCGAAAGAATTGGTTCGAGAATCAGCCTACAACTATATAATCGTATCGCAAGACGGTCCGGTCGTCTCGTTCCGGCGCATGGAGAACGGCGCGTCCGTATCCGCGATCGATATGAACAGGCCGGGCTATCAGGTCATTCCATATACGAAAGTTTTATTTGCGGCTTCATTTATCAAACCGAACCCGGCGCAGGCGTTGAGCATTGGCCTGGGAGCCGGGTCGTTCAATAGATTGTTCAATTTATGCTATCCCGATGCGGACCTGACGACTGTCGAAATCGATCCGATGATTCGCGATCTGGCGGTGGAATTCACGAAATTCCAGGAATCCGCACAGAACAAGGTCATAATCGAAGATGGCCGGCGGTTTTTGCACCGCAGCCAGGACCGCTGGGACTGGATTGTGATCGATGCGTTCGTAAAAAATAGCCAATATCCGCCACATATGGCGACACATGAATTCTTCGCGCTTGTCGCGGAGCATCTAAGCGACGGTGGTATTCTGGTAATCAACATTCTACGCGGCAACAAACTGTTCGATTGCCTGGTGACCACCATTACGACAGTTTTTCATAGTTGTCTGTCATTTGACGTGCCGGGCCGAGCGAATGCGATCGTCGTTGCTTCTACGAGTTCAAGCCCGCCGTTGCAACAGAGACTCAAGGCGACTTCGATGCCGCTCCTTCCCTTGATGAAGGACAACGGGGTCGACCTTCTCCAAATTCAAGCCGCCGGCGCGGTCGCAAGCTCTATTGGGTGCTCAGTTCCGCTCACCGATGATTTTGCGCCAACGGAATTTCTTGGCGACCAATGGCAAAGATAGGGAGCGTGCAGATGAGGCGGCTCGGCCTTCTGGTCGGCGTTTCCGCGTTCTTTCAGGGCTTTCTCAGCATGGGATTCCAACTGGTCGCGACTCGGCTTCTGGCGCCATTTTTCGGATCGACTTTGTTCGTTTGGTCCTTCGTAATTTCGACATTCCTGGCGGCGTTTAGCGTCGGAGCCATACTCGGCGGCCTGTTCTCGCAGCTTAGCGCCAGGCGGCTGATGGCGAACCTGGTCGCTCTCGTGTTGATCGGGCTTGCCGGGTATTTCGTTACGGCGACGCAGGGGCGCGCCATTCTGCAACTCATCGATTCCAGCCTGGAGAATATCTTTTTCGCCCTCGGCCTTTCCTGCTTCTTTCTGTTCTTCTTCCCGGTCGTTTGTTTGTCGGCGTTGCTGCCGATTTTCACCGAGGCGTTGGTGAGCTCCGGTTCCAGGGGCGGCATGTCGACCGGCGTCGTTTATGGGATCAGCACGCTTGGAAATATCACCGGGGTTATGGTGACCGCGTTCGTATTGATCCCGTCGTTCCCGACATCGACCATTTTGCAGGGATGGGCGGTGGCGGCGGCGATCTGTTTC
>JBEKSH010000169.1:0-6283 GCA_049517235.1 Roseiarcus sp.
GAGCGCCCGCACACGCGAGGCGGCCTCGGACAGCTCGGAATGATCGCGATCGTGGTCATCGTTCAAAGCGCGCGCCCCGTGCCCAGCCTCGATGCGGGAACAACATCATCTCCCGGACCTGCGGGCAAATCAAATGAGCGCGGCGATCGGTTGAAACGGGCTCCGCCCCGATGACTGGCGCGCGGGATGGCCGGTCAATCCGCACGGCGCCGAGCGACGCGTCCCCTTCCTCGTCAAGGTCGGATAGACCGCCTCGCCTCGAAGGCGCCGCGCGCCCAGCCGCGCCCTGGCGCGAAATCTTCTGACTCTTCGAGAAATCGCGCTGGAGCATGGTAGCGGGGGCCGGATTTGAACCGGCGACCTCCGGATTATGATTCCGCTGCTCTAACCAGCTGAGCTACCCCGCCGCAACCTGCGCCCCGAGGCGACGCCGGAAGCCGCGCATATAGGGAGCGGCGGTCAAAGCTGTCAAGAACAACGGGCGTCCGCGGCGTGTCTCATTGACTCCGGAATTTATCTGACTTAGGTCAGATAACATGCTTCATGACCGTGTCGCCCGCTTTCGTCGCTTTGCTCGCGCCGTCACCATGGAAGTCGGCGCTCTCGACACCTCCTTCCTTGGCCGGGGCCGCCCGCTCGGGGCGGCGCGCGTGCTGAACGCGATTGGCGTGGGGCGAACGGAGCTGGCCGAAATCCGTGACTATCTCGGGCTCGATTCCGGCCTGATGAGCCGCCTGCTCCGAGGGCTGGAGGAGGAAGGCCTGGTCAGCACCACGCTGCATCCTGACGACGCCCGCCGCCGGGTCGCCAACCTCACCGAGGCGGGCCGACGTGAATTCCGGGCCTACGAGGAGATTTCCAACGCAAGAGCGTTGGCGTTGCTGGACCGCGCCCCGCGCTCGGATGAGCTGCTCAACGCCATGGACCTGATCGCTTCGGCGTTGGGCCGCGATCGGATTGCGATCGAGGAGGCCGATCCGCGCAGCGAGGCCGCGCGCTATTGCCTCGGCGAATATTACGCCGAGCTCGGACGCCGGTTCGAAAGGGGTTTCGACGTTTCGCGGTCGCGCGATCCGGACGCGGCGGACATGGTTCGGCCGCGCGGGGCGTTCCTTCTGGCCATGTCGGACGGCATGCCGATCGGGTGTGTCGGCCTCAAGGGAGCCGGCGGCAAACTGGCGGAAATCAAGAGGCTCTGGATATGCCCGACGGCGCGCGGCCTCGGCGTCGGCAAACGCCTGATGCGCGCCGCGGAGACGGTGGCGCGAGAACTGTCGGTGGAAACCTTGCGCCTCGACACCAACAGCGCATTGCCCGAGGCGCTGAAGCTCTACCGAACGTCAGGCTGGCTCGAGATCGACCGGTTCAACGAAGACCCGTATCCCGACCGCTTTTTCGAGAAGCGTCTCTGACTTACAGGCGCCGACGGTCTGGCGCAATCCGCCCGAACCGGACGGCCCCATCCTCTGAGGGCCGCCTGCCCGGCGCGCCTCCTACTTCGGCGCCATGCGCAGCGCCCCGTCGAGCCTGATCGATGTCCCGTTGAGCATGTCGTTGGCGATGATCGCCTGCACCAGCGCCGCATATTCGTCGGGCCGGCCGAGGCGCGAGGGGAACGGCACCGAGGCGGCGAGCGCCTTGCGGGCCTCCTCGGGGAGGCCGTCGAACATGGGCGTATGAAACAGGCCCGGCATGATGTTCATCACGCGCACGCCATTGCCCGCCAGGTCGCGCGCGACGGGCAGCGTCATCGCCAGCACGCCGCCTTTGGAGGCGGCATAGGCGGCTTGGCCGATCTGCCCGTCCTGGGCGGCGACGGAGGCGGTTGTGACGATCACGCCGCGCGCGCCGTCGGCCGAAACGGGTTCGAGCCCGGCCATCGCCGTCGAACATTTGGCGATCATCGTGAACGTTCCGATGAGATTGATTTCGATGGTGCGGCGGAACATCGCGACGTCGTGCGCGACGAGTTCGCCCGTTTCGCGCTTCTTCGAGACCGTCCGCTTCGAGACGCCGATTCCCGCGCAGCACACCAGCACCCGTTCGGTCCCATGCGCCGCCCGCGCCGCCGCGAGCGCGGCGTCGATGCTCGCCTCGCTGGTGACGTCCGCCTCGCAAAACAGGCCGCCGATCTCGCGCGCGACCGCCGCGCCGCGCTCGCGCTGCAGGTCGAAAATGGCGATCCGCGCGCCGCTCGCCGCAAGCTGGCGCGCGGTCGCTTCGCCAAGACCCGAAGCGCCTCCGGTGACGATCGCGGCGATGGTCGAATCGAGTCTCATGGCGGGCGGCTCCAATTGAGGCCCGGCGCGCTTCGCCGGAGCTTGCCGTCGAATTGTCTACGCGACGGGCTTCGAATAGACTATTGCAATCGGGTTCGGCCCGACAAGCGAAGGGTTTGTCGCAAGGCGGGACTTGCGCGGCGGCCGCCGACGGGCGCCCGCGTCCTTTGTCAACAAGGCTCCGACGTGCAAACGAGTTTGGTATGAACCGGTTCGATCGACCCCCGACAGGCGCGGCCGAGGCGCGCGTGGAATTTCTCGACGGCGAGATCCGCGTCGTCCGCCCTGGCGCGTTCGTGCGTTGCGCGGTCACCGGCGCGCCAATTCCGCTCGACGAGTTGCGCTATTGGAGCGTCGACCGGCAAGAGGCCTACGCGAATCCCGAAGCCGTTTTGAAACGCCTGGCCGAACGCCCGTAGGGGCGAGCATCGGCCCGGGGCGGTACCGTAGCGCAGAGCAGATTCGCCCCGCGCGGCGAAGCGCCCTTGCGCTTTTTCGGCATATAGTTTACATATGAACGAACTTTTGGGGCCGACCTCGTCATTCGGCCCGTTCAGGAGATTCGTAGATGCCGAGCTACAAGGCGCCTGTGCGCGACACATTGTTCCTGCTCAACGACGTTTTCGATTATGCGCGCTACGACAACCTGCCGGGTTTTTCGGATGCGTCGCTCGATATCGTCGAGGCGGTGCTGGGCGAAGGCGCCAAGCTGTCGGAGGAAGTGCTGCAGCCGCTCAATCGATCGGGCGACGAGGAAGGGTGCACCCGGCACGCGGACGGAAGGGTGACGACGCCGAAGGGATTCAAGGAGGCGTACAAGGCCTATGCCGAGGGTGGCTGGGTTGGGCTGTCGGTCGATCCCGCCTACGGCGGCCAGGGCCTGCCCTATTTTCTGGCGATCGCGCTCACCGAATACTCGGTGTCCGCCAATCAGGCTTTCGCGATGTATCCGGGTCTGACGACCGGCGCGATCGCGGCGCTGCAAACGCACGCGAGCGAGGCGCAAAAGCGGATTTACGTGCCCAAAATGGCGTCCGGCGAATGGACCGGCACGATGAATCTCACCGAGCCGCAATGCGGCACCGATCTTGGCCTCATCAAGACCCGCGCCGCGCCGCTCGCCGACGGCGCTTACGCGATCACCGGCCAGAAGATATTCATTTCGGCGGGCGACCACGATCTGACCGAGAACATCATCCATCTCGTTCTCGCGCGCATCGAGGGCGCTCCCGCCGGGGTCAAGGGAATTTCGCTATTCGTCGTGCCGAAAATGCTGGTGCGCGAGGACGGCTCGCTCGGCGAGGGCAACGGCGTGACCTGCGGCTCGATCGAGCACAAGATGGGCATTCACGGCAATTCGACCTGCGTGTTGAATTTCGACGGCGCCAAGGGCTGGCTGGTCGGCGAGGAAAACCGCGGCCTCCCCGCGATGTTCGTCATGATGAACGAGGCGCGTCTGGGCGTCGCGGTGCAGGGCCTGGCCCTTTCCGAAGTCGCCTATCAGAACGCCGCCGCTTACGCCAAGGAGCGTCTGCAAGGGCGCGCGCTGACCGGCGCGAGAGACGCCAGCAAACCGGCCGATCCGATCCTCGTCCACCCTGACGTGCGGCGCATGCTCCTGGAGATTCGCGCCTTCAACGAAGCGGCGCGCGCCGCCTTGCTTTGGGTCGCTCTTTCCGCCGACGAGGCGCGCCGCTCCCCCGACGCGGCGGCGCGTCGGGCCGCCGACGACCGGCTCAGCCTGCTCACCCCCGTCTTGAAAGGCGTGCTGACCGACATTGGTTTCGCCAACACCGTCAAGGCGCAACAGGTGTTCGGCGGCCACGGCTATGTCGCGGAATGGGGCATGGAGCAGTTCGTGCGCGATTCGCGCATTTCGATGATCTATGAGGGCGCCAACGGCATTCAGGCGCTCGATCTGGTCGGGCGCAAATTGCCCAAGGACGGCGGCCGCGCGATCACCGCGTTCTTTGCGGAAGTCTCCGCGTTTCTCGCGCAGAACAAGGCCGACCCGGAGCTCGCCCCGTACCTCGGCGCGTTGAAGGCCGCCTCCGGCCAATTGCAGCAGGCGACGATGTGGCTGATGCAGAACGCCATGGGCAATCCCGACAACGCGGGCGCCGGCTCGAACGATTACATGCATCTCTTGGGATTGACCTTGCTCGGCTTCATGTGGGCGCGCATCGCCAAGGCGGTTCTCGCAAAGAAGGCGAACGGCGGGCTAAGCGAGGAGCTGGAGACCAAACTGGTCCTCGCCAAGTTCTTCAACGAGCGTATGATGCCCGAAGCGGGCGCCCATCTTGCGCGATTGACGTCGGGCGCCGCCTCGATCATGGCGATGCCGGCCGCCGCGTTCTGAGGCCGGATCGATAACCAAGCGCCGGGCTATGGCGCGCGGGGGCCGCGCAGACGCGATGGTCGCAAGCCAACAGGGGAGGACCGATGGCCGTTGAACTTCCCGCCCCGCCTTTTGCGGGCGGCTGCCAATGTGGCGCCGTTCGTTATAGGCTGACGGCCGTCCCGACGCGGGCGAACATCTGCCACTGCCGCATGTGCCAGAAAGCGGGCGGCGCGCCGTTCATGGCTTTTACCGGCGTCAAGCTCGCCAATCTCGCATTCACACGCGGCGTCCCGGCGAAGTTCTCCAGCTCGGATATTGCCGAGCGCGGCTTCTGCGCGGCTTGCGGGACGCCGCTGACTTACCAGATGAAGGGTCGCAACCGCATCAGCGTGACGATCGGCAGCCTCGACGATCCCGCAATGTTCGCCCCGGGCGAACAACTAGGCATCGAGGGACGACTGCCGTGGTTCGCGACGCTCGCCGCCCTGCCCGAGCAGCGCACCGAGGACTGGCTCGGGGCCGCGAAGATCGAGAACGTCGGCAACCGTCAGCATCCCGATCGCGAAACATAAAAAAACCCTCGCGGCGATGAGCCGCCCTTAGGAGACCGCAATGACCGAGGCCTTCATATACGATCACGTCCGCACCCCGCGCGGGCGCGGCAAGCCGGATGGGTCCCTTCATACGGCGACCACGCTGCATCTGGCTGCGACGGCGCTTCGCGCGATCAAGGATCGCAACAATCTCGATTCCCATCTGATCGACGATGTCGTGATGGGTTGCGTCGACGCGGTTGGCGAAGCGGGCGGCGATATCGCCAGAATGGGCGCGCTCGCGGCGGGGCTGGGCGATCACGTTCCCGGCGTGCAGATCAATCGGTTTTGCGCTTCCGGGCTCGACAGCGTCAACTTCGCGGCCGCCCAGATCATGGCCGGCCAGCACGACATGACGATCGGCGGCGGCGTCGAGTCGATGAGCCGCGTCGGCATCGGCGCCGCGGGCGGCGCCTGGCCGGTCGATCCCGCGCTCGCCATCCCCGCCTATTTCATGCCGCAGGGCGTCTCCGCCGATTTGATCGCGACGAAATACGGCTTCTCGCGCGATGACGTCGACGCCTTCGCGGTGGAGTCGCAAAGGCGCGCCGCGGCGGCCTGGGAGGCCGGCCGCTTCAAGAAATCCATCACGCCCGTGCGGGACGTCAACGGCCTCACCCTGCTCGCGCATGACGAGCACATGCGACCCAAGACCGACATGCAGTCGCTTGCCGCGCTGAAGCCGTCGTTCGTTATGATGGGCGAGCAAGGCGGCTTCGACGCGGTGGCGACGCAGGCTCATCCCGAAGTCGAACGCATCGTGCACGTCCATCACGCCGGCAATTCGTCGGGCATCGTCGACGGCGCGGCGGCCGTGCTGCTCGGTTCGGCCAAGGCCGGCGCGGCCGCCGGTCTGAAGCCGCGCGGGCGAATTCGCGCCTTCGCTAATATCGGCACCGAGCCCGCGATCATGCTGACTGGCCCGGTCGACGTCACCAAGAAGGCGCTCGCCCGCGCGGGCATGAAAATCGCCGACATGGATCTGTTCGAGGTCATCGAAGCCTTCGCCTCCGTCGTGCTGCGTTTCCAGCTGGCGTTCGGCGTCTTTCCGATCAAGGTAAACGTCAATT
>JBEKSH010000170.1:0-6277 GCA_049517235.1 Roseiarcus sp.
TATCCGCGCGACCTGTGAAAATCTGCACAGTCGATGGGAACGGGGCGTATGGCCGACGTATTTGACCTCAAAGGACGCCGGGCGATCGTCACGGGCGGCGCGCGCGGCATCGGCGCGGCGATCGTTCGGGCGCTGGCGCGCGCCGGCGTTGGCGTGGCGATCGCCGACCTCGATCTCGCCGCGGCCCAAGTCCTCGCCGACGAGGTCGGCGGCGCCGCGTTCGAGATCGACGTGCGCGATCGCGCCTCGACGCAGCGCGCGGTCGAGCGCGCGGTCGAGCGCCTCGGCGGGCTCGACATCCTCTGCGCCAACGCCGGCGTGTCGACGATGCGCCGCGCCGTCGACATCACCGACGAGGAATGGGAGTTCAATCTCGCGGTCAACGCGCGCGGCGTTTTCTTGAGCAATCAGATCGCCTGCCGCTATTTTCTCGCCGAAAAACGCAAGGGCGTGATCGTCAACACCGCCTCGCTCGCCGGCAAGGTCGGAGCGCCGCTGCTGGCGCATTACTCGGCGAGCAAGTTCGCGGTGCTCGGCTGGACGCAGGCGCTCGCCCGCGAAATGGCGCCGCACGACATCCGCGTCAACGCGGTATGCCCGGGCTTCGTGCGCACCTCGATGCAGGAGCGGGAGATCGTCTGGGAAGGAGAACTTCGCGGCATGAGTCCGGACGCGGTGCGCGCGGAATATGTCTCGCTGACGCCGATGAGGCGGATCGAGGAGCCGGAGGATGTCGCCGATGTCGTGGTCTTCCTCGCCTCCGACGCGGCGCGCTTCATGACTGGACAGGCAATCAACGTCACCGGCGGCGTGCGGATGGACTAACGCGACGCGGCGACGCCGCCGCCGGGAAGCGCCGCGGCGGACGGACTCAAGACGCCATTGCAGCGGTCAACGCTCCATCGCGCGCCACGACGCGCCCGCGCTTCATCACCAGCGCGCGGGGCGGATGGGCGGCGACCGCCTCGGCGATCGAGCCGGCGAGGATCGCCACGAGATCGGCGACGGCGCCGATCCGCAACCCGTGGTCGGCATGGCCGAGAACCTCGGCGCTCCGGCCATTGGCGAGATCGAAGGCCAGTTCGAGATCGGCGTCGGCGAGGAATCCCTGGCGGTAGCCGATCAGCATCGCGCGCGCGAGCATGTCGCCGTCGCCATAGGGCGACCAGGCGTCGCGAATGTTGTCGGAGCCGGCGAACACCCTGACGCCGGCGGCGACGAGGCGCCGCACCGGCGGCATCGGAACCGGCCCCGGGCCATTGGTCATGATCGCGACGTCGGCGCGCGCCAGCGCCTGCGCGGTGCGGCCGAATTCGGCGTCGTCCACCGCGCCCAGCGCGAAGGCGTGGCTGACGGCGACGCGGCCGGCGAGCCCCGCCGCCAGCGCGCGCGCGGCGATCTGGCGAAGCTCGAAGCAGCCGAGCGGTCCCGGATCGTGGAGATGAATGTCGAGACCGACGCCGTGGCGCTGCGCGATCCCGAAGATCGCGTCGAGATGGCCGTCGACGTCGTCGTCGATTCCCGCGGGGTCGAGGCCGCCGACCAGATCGGCGCCGTCGCGCACGGCCTGATCGAGCAGATCCTCGACGCCGGGATCGGCGATGACGCCGCTTTGCGGGAAGGCGACGATCTGGATGTCGACGAAATCGCGCGCCGCCTCGCGCGCCCGCAGCAGCGCATGCAGTCCGGAGAGGCCAACTTCGGTGTCGATGTCGACGTGGCTGCGCACCGCCGTCGTGCCATAGGCGACGATCTGTCGGATCAAACGCTTCGCACGCTCTTCGACGGGATAGCGCAGCTCGCGCCGCAGCTCCTTTTCACGCGCGATACGCTCGGCGACCGTGTCGCCGGCGCGATGGGGCTGGAACGGCAGCCCGACGAAGGTCTTGTCGAGATGGATATGCCCGTCGATCATCCCGGGAACGAGCAGCGCGCCGCCTAGGTCGAGCCGCTCGGCGCCGTCAGGCGGCGCGGCGCCCGCGTTGGCGATGGCGGCGATGCGGCCGCTGCTGACATGGATATCGGCGCGCCGGCCGTCGGGAAGCGCCGCGTTGGCAAGAATCGTCGCCGTCACGGGATCAACTGGACCCGGCGCGCGGCGACCACTTGGTAGAGCCGGTCGCCAAACATTTTCCATTCTTCGCGCGCCGAGAACACCAGGCTCAGGTCATGCTCGTCGTCGGACCGGACCGCCGCGGCTTCGATTTGCGGCCAGTCCGGGCAGGGAAGCCGTCGCCAAGAGGCGAGCGTCTCCGCGGTCGGCAGGTCGGGGAAGCCGATCTTGGGATAGAGCGCCGCGATCGCCTGCCAGAAATAGCGCAACGCGAGGTCGGGGTCGGGCGTCACCGAATCGATAAGCCGCAACCAATGACAGCCGGTGACCGCGTGCAGCGCGCAAAAATCCATCGTCCCAGCATACAGCGCAAGCGAAGCGGCGCGCGCGCGCGCGAACGTGCCGGGACCGATGGCGAGCCAGTCGACGACTGGTCGGAATTCCGGCTTGGCGGCCATCGCGCGCATGAAGTGCCACAGGAGGTCCAGCTCCGTCACGACGTGACGGAATGACTCGACCGGCCGCATGCGGACAAGAACCTCGGCCGGATCGTTGGTCGCCGGCGCCGCGCCGGTGGCGACGCCCAGTTCCAGATACGTGGCGGCCCAATAGCCGAGCGCGGCGGCGATCTCGGCCGCGTCGTCGCGCATCACGCCATAGGCGAGCCGCATCAGGCCGTGCGTGGCGCTCGCCGCGACGCCGGGCAGAAGCGTCGGCAGATAAGCGGCGACGGCGGCGCGCGCCCCGAGCCGTCCGACCTCGTCGCGGAAGAATGAACGATAGTCGGTCTCTCTCTCTCTCTCGCCGAGAGCGGCGCACCAGTTCGCGCGCTCGATCGGCGCGACCGGCGGCGGCGCCGGCTGCAGGCGATGCACGTCGCGATAGGTCGCGAAAAATTCGCCGAGCCGTTCGTCCGACCCGCCGAGCCGGTGCATGGCGACCAGAACCATCGGCAAATGGTTGGCGAGAAAATCAGGAAATTCGGCGCTGAACCGCCAGCCTTCGGCAAGCAGCCGCTCGAGTTCGGCCTCGCCGCCCGCCGCGTCGCGGCGTTCAGTTCGCAGGGCCAACGCCATGGCGCCTCTCCATCATCGTTCCCTCGGCGCGAAAATGCGCTTCATTATAGCCCATCAGGGCTTCGAGATGTTGGTCGGCGTCTTCGAGAAAGAAATTTCGGGCGATCGCGGCGACGATCTTGGGCGCGCCGTATTTGAGGCCGGTCACGCCGTTGCACACCGGGCCAAGGCTCGGCACGGCGCCATTGTTGAAAATATGAATGCGGCGGAGATAGGGCGCGGAGCCCGGCGCCCGCTCGGTGAGCTCGAAGGCGCGGCCGAGATAGGGATAGCGGGCGAGCGCGGAATCCTCTTCGCCGGCCGGCGGCGTGTAGCGGTCGCTCCACAACGCGACTTGATCGACGAAGGGCGCAAGTTCGGGCCGGCGCGCGAGATCCGTCTCGAAGCCTGTTCCAAGCAGGATGTGGTCGAAGGTCCAGCTCCCCTCGGCGGTCTCGACGCGCACGCGGTCGCCGTCCATCGCCACCCGCCGCCAGGGCGCCCCCATCACGAGACGAAAGCGCGGATGGCGCGCGGCGCGATCGAACATCTCCTGGGTGGGCGGCGCCAGCAGCTCGAAGAAGCGACGCATGAAGCGCCACCGCATCGCATCGTCGAGTTCGGAGAAGGAGCCGAGGAAGCCGGGAAAATTGGCCCAGGCGAGCGCCTCGGTCTTCGGCAGTTCCCGGCGGCGCGCGAACAGGGTCGCCGAGCGCGCGCCGTTTTCGAGCGCGGTTGTGGCCCAGTCGAACGCCGACGCGGCGGCGCCGAGCACCCCGATGTCGCGTCCCGATAGCGCGGCGGGGTCGATCGCGGCGGCGCTGTGCGTGTAGCGCTCCGGCGGCAGCGCCGAGGCGATCATCTCCGGGACATGCGGACGCCCGCTTCCCTCGATGCCAGTGGCGAGAACGACCCTGCGGCAATAGAGCGTCGACGCGCCGTCCGGGCTGTGCGTAGACAAAGCCAGAAGATCCCCGGCGGGATTGATCCCGGCAAGACGCATGTCGTTGCGCACCGGCAGATCGAGCACCCGGCGATACCACGACAGATAGGCCATCCAATCGCGCGGCGGGATTTTGTCAAGGCGATCCCAGGCCTCGTCGCCCGCGACGGCCTCGTACCACGAGCGGAATGTCAGGCTCGGCACGCCAAGATCGGGCCCGGTGAGTTGCTTTGGCGAGCGCAGCGTCGCCATCCGCGCGCAGGTGATCCACGGCCCCTCGCGGCCCGCGGGCCTCTGGTCGATGATCAGCACATTGCCGACGCCCTGGCGACGCAGCCCAAAGCCGATCGTCAGGCCGCTCAACCCTGCGCCGACGACCACCACGTCGAAGGCGCTTCGGCCGTCCGGCCCCAACCGCGGACGCATCCATTGCGCGGGCGGCGCCTCGATCGTCACGAGGTCCCGGCGGACCAGCGCCTCCAGACGTTCGAGCGGCGTGGCTAGAAGCGCGCCAACCTCGTTCATGCGGCGTGGATTCCTCAACAAGGCTCACAGGATGACAATGGCCGCTCCGGCGAGAGGAGGGAACAGGGAACCGCTCTTTTTCGCCGTCTGTCCAGCGCCTTCGCAGGCAAACGAACACGATGCGAGCAAAGCAGCGAACCCCGCAGGCAAAACGCACAATAAAGCGGCGCCATGGCGCGAGTTAGACCAGCAAGCGCGGGGGTCGGCCGTGTGGACATTACTTTGGAAAAGCGCCATGCTGTTTTCAAGGAGGGGCACTCTAGGCGCCCTCCTACGCTTTGCCAACATTACAGCACCGGGGGACGGTCGATGAGTAAGCGATGGATGTTTGAAATCGCCGCGGCGGTTTCGCTTGCCGCGCTGGCGCCGGCGAGCGCCGCGGACAAACCGTACGACGGCGTCACGCTGACGCTCGCCTCGCAGAACGATCAATTCGCGACGGTGCTGGCCGACCTTGCGCCGAAGTTCAAAGAGGCGACTGGAATCACCGTCAAGGTGGATATCCTCAGCTATCCCGAGCTTCTCACCAAGGTCACCGCCGATTTCGTCGGCCACACCAAGGGCTACGACCTCTCGACCATGGATATCGTGTGGTCGGGACAATTCGCCGAAAGCGGCTATACGGTCGACCTTACCGACTGGATCAAGCGTGACGCGGCGGAGATCAATGTCGCCGACATTTACCCGGTGCTGATGGCCTCGCTGGGCGGTTACAAGGGCAAGCAGATGGCGTTTCCGTTCGCCGGTTACGCCAACGTGCTGGCCTACCGCACCGATCTCTATCAGGCGGCGGGCCTGAAACCGCCGGCGACGATGGAGGACATGGTCGCCAACGCCTACAAGCTGACCGCTCCGCCCAAGCAATATGGTTTTGTGGCGAACGGCCAGAAGGGGCCGGCCGTCGCGCAGGACTGGATGCAGTATAACAGCGAGATGGGCGGCTCGATCCTCGGCGCGGACGGCAAGCCGGCGCTGAACTCGGACGCCAACATCAAGAGCCTGACGGTCTACAAGGCCCTCTTCGACAAGGCCGCGCCTCCCGGCGCCGCCGATTACGACTGGGGCGGCCGCGAGGAAAGCTTCCGCCAGGGTCTGGCCGCGCAAATGCAGACCTGGTCGGTCGGCGCGCCCGGCTATTTCAATCCCGAGACGTCGAAGGTCGTCGGCAAGGTCGCCCTCATGGTGGCGCCTCCCGGAAAAGGACTGCCGAAGAAATATGGCGTCGGCGGATGGGGCATGGCGATCAACGCCGATGTCGATCAGAAACAGAAGGAAGCGGCTTGGCTGTACATCAAATGGCTGACCAGCCCGGCGATCCACAAGGAGTTCAACCTGCGCGGCGCCGGCAGTTACCTCAGGATCAGTGAAACGCACGATCCCGAGCTGGTCGCGAAATATCCTTTCCTGCCGGTGATCGACGAAGTGTTCGTCAATGGCGATGGCGAATATCGTCCGCGCATTCCGCAATATCCGCAAATCCAGGACGTGCTCGGCACCGCCGTCAACGCCGTGCTGATCGGCAACGCGGACCCGAAGAAGGCGCTCGACGACGCGCAGGCGGAAGCCAAGAAACTCTTCTAGAAAGAGCGAAGGGATTCCGCGCTTGGGCGTCGCGCCAGCGGACCGCGTGTCAAACGGCGGCCGGACCAGTGGTTCGGCCGTCGCCGCTCCCGGCGCATCGCAGCTCCCCTATTGGCGCAA